>CAYLSW010000006.1:0-26605 GCA_964386145.1 uncultured Lentimicrobiaceae bacterium
TCGAAATTAACATTGTTCCATTATGAAGAAAAAGATACTTATTATTGATGACGAATTGTCTATACGCATGTTGTTAGAAAACTTTTTGAGCAAGACATACGATGTCGTCACCAAAGTCGATGGATTAGAAGGCTTAAAATATGTAGAAGAAGGAAATGTTCCGGATTTGATAGTTGCTGATATACAAATGCCCAACTTAAACGGTCAGGAGTTTTTGAAACAAATAAGGGCCAGTGGCTTTTTCAGACATATCCCCATCATTGTACTTTCCGGCATTGAGAGCAGCCAGGAAAGAATTAAGTTGCTGAAGATGGGAGCTGATGATTTTATTGTAAAACCTTTTAATCCTGAAGAGCTGTCTATACGCATAGAAAATATTATCAGCAGAACCAACAAGTAAATTAGCTACATAGACCCTAACCAGATGGAAAAGATGAAGCTACTTTACATAGGTAACCATTCAGATGTTATTGCCACCCTCAAAGGAAATGACGGCGAAGCAGAGACTGTCTTTATGGATAATGGGTTGCGCGGTGTTGATTACCTTAGGAAAAATAAGGATATTGATGCCATTATTTCGGATTACAACCTGCCCGGAATTCAGGGAGATAATCTCGCTACACACATCAAAACCAAGCTTGGTTTTCCCAAAACACCTTTTATCCTGTTTGCCTTTGAGAAAAATTCACAATTCAGGGAAGCTATTCTCAAAAAGAAAGCCGTGATTGATGACCTCTATCTTGAGTTTCCCAAAGCAGAAGAACTCTTTACCCGGATTCGATTCCTTATTTATTATATAAATGAGATAAAAGAAGCTGATGTTTACGGTTTAAAACCGCAAAATGATTATAAAATACCTTTTATTAAAAGACTTTTCGATATTGTTGTCTCTACAACAGCTCTTTTGATACTCTCACCTGTAATGCTGCTGGTGGCTTTTGCCATCCGCATTGAGTCTAAAGGGAGCGTAGTTTACAAATCAAAACGTGTAGGGACAGGCTATAAGATTTTCGATTTTTTGAAGTTCCGTTCCATGTACACGGGCGCCGATGCCAAACTGGAAGGTTTGGAGCATCTTAACCAATACAACCAAAATAAAGATAAGGACAAAAGCAGCAATGAAATACCACCCTGTCCGAGGTGTGCCAAACTACCGAATGGCGAATATTGCTCTCCGGTACTTTATATAAAGGGAAAAAAGATTTGTGAGTACTGGTATAATGAATTGAAAAAGAAAGATAAAGCAGCAACATTTGTTAAAATTAAAAACGACCCGCGTATCACAAAGGTTGGGAAATTCATAAGAAATACAAGTATCGATGAACTTCCACAATTAATAAATGTTCTCAAAGGAGATATGTCAATTGTCGGAAACAGGCCGCTGCCTTTGTATGAGGCAGAGCAGCTCACCTCCGATGATTGGAGTGCCCGTTTTCTTGCTCCGGCAGGGATTACAGGCCTGTGGCAGGTTGAGTTAAGAGGAAAAGGAGGCGTCATGTCAGAGAATGAAAGGAAGGGTCTGGATAATAAATATGCTTATACCTATTCTTTGTGGGGGGATATTAAATTGATCCTCAGGACAATACCAGCCCTATTCCAAAAAGAAAATGTCTGATAAATTGTTCAAAACTTTTTTAATAACTAATAATAATAAATTCAAAATAAAGAGGGGAAACCCGTAATTTTCACCGATAAATGCATTGATTGTGATAAAGGATAAAACAACGAAGATTCGGCTAGTAAGCAACTTCCGTACCATTGGCACACTAATGGTTATTTTTGTGTTTAGCGGTCATGCTTTCGGACAAAAAACAGCTGTCGACAGCTCTATGTTTTTTAACCCTATTACCGATAATATTGTCAAACGCCTCCCTCCCTTAAATGTTCTTATTGATTCGGCAGATTATAACTCTCCTGATCTGCACTACCAGGATTTAAAGGCACAATATTACTACTACGAGCAACTTTCGGCCCAGCGGGCATGGCTTGAACATTTCAGTCTAAATCTTGATTTGAATCTTGGCAAATGGAATTTTTGGGACAAAGACGAGTTTACCAAGCTAAACCGTTTTTATCGTTCTCAGTCTATTCGTGATAACTATGCTGTCGGATTTTATATTCGCTTTCCTCTTGCCACATTTTTCGACAGACGAAACCGGATTAAAAAACAGAAAAAATGGATTGAGATTTCTCTGACCCAAAAAGAAATTAACCGACGATTTATAGCTAAAGAAATCATTGGGTATTATAATGACCTTGTTCAGTATCAGAATTATATAAGAATTTATAACGATTATCAGAATTTCACGATGATGCAAATGAGGATGGCTCAAAATGAATTTCTTAACGGCGAAATCTCTACGGCAGAATATACCCGACTGAAAGAAATTCAAACCAGAGGAGCCATTAATTTCCAGCAGGCCATTGCAGAGTTTAACAAAGAATATCAGCTTTTGGAAGTTGCCACTGGAATGAAATTCAATCTGATAAATATTTTGCGTTAATAATTGAAAGGTTAATGGATTTATTATATTTTATACGGCTTTTTAAAAGAAACATTATCATTTTGTTTGGGGTACCATTGTTGCTCTCGGTTGTGGTTTATTACTTTGTGCGCAACCAGGAAAAGGTTTACCAGTCGGAGGCTGTCATTTATACCGGAATCACTACCGGGTATTCCATTGAATCCACAGTTCAGCGCTCCACCGACTTTTTCAGCACCAGCGCCCAGTTTGATAACATGATTAACTTGCTGAAGTCCAGGCAGACAGTGGTGGAGACTTCGTTGCGCCTTTTGGCACAGGACCTCTCTTTGGAATCTTATAATCCCCAGTATATTTCAAAAGAAAACTACAATATTCTGCAACGAAACATTCCACAGAGAATTAAAGACCTTGTTGTTAAAAATAATAAAAACGGTGTTGAAAGGAAAAAAGAAGAACAGGTTCGTAAATTAGAAAAAGAGATTCATTCTCTTGAAAAAAAGATCAGGAAAAAAAGAAACCTCGCTGCCCGTGAATCATCTTCCTTCTCAGGAAATCAACCAGCCGCAAAAAACAAGCCGGCAACTGACTATGGTGTTGAAAAGAACAATTCCAAATCAGAGGCAGGTGGTAATTTCGTGACACACACCGTTTTACCCGGCGAATCGCTCTCTACCATCGCAAGTCGCTATGGTATGTCGCGCGGCGAGCTGATTCAGCTGAACGGACTGGGTAGTGGAAATATCAGCGCCGGCCAAATTCTGGTTATCAAAAAGCTGCCGCCAACAGGCTCATCCAAACAGTATCACGTGGTGAAGGCGGGCGAGAACCTTTATACCATCGCCAGACGATACGGGATTAACATTAGCAAACTCAGAGAAATGAATCATCTCGGCAACCGAAAACTAACCGTTGGCCAAAAAATACTCATATCCGGTAATGCCTCCGGCAGTTCTTATGACTATGCTGTAAAACAGGTTTCACCCGGATACTCCGCCAACAACGGCGTGGCCATACATGCTGCCAAAAACGTCACAACACAATCGACCGGTAACAGTTACATGAGTGATGGGAAAATTTTTGTGAAAGACCCTGTCATACCACCTGGTGTAAAAAAATCAGATTATGAAAAAACTGTGGCCAACCTCAGAAATTATTATGCTTCAAGCGATACTAATTTTATTTACGGATTGCTGCACTATGGTTTCAACAAACATTATAGCATTAATTCTATCAGCAAAATTCAAATTTTCCGTATCAGCAACAGTGACCTCGTAAAACTGACCTTTACAAGCAACGATCCCGGAATTTGTGAACAGACATTGAAAATTATTTCAAAGGTATTTATGATAGACTACAAGTCGTTACGGGTAAATGAAACCGACCGGGTAGTCAAGTATTTTGAACGGGAAGTTGACTCGGCAGACCGAAAACTTGCAGAGGCAGAGGATCGTTTGCTACACTTTAACAAATCCAATAACATCATCAACTACTATGAACAGAGTAAGGCTATTGCCATTCAGAAAGAAGCACTTGACAAATATTTTCAGGATCAGCAGATAAGATTGTCAGGAGCCTCTGCCTCTTTGTATGCACTGGAAACAAAAATGACGGCTCGTGACTCTATCTACCTGAAAAGTGATGCCATCAGGCAACGGGAAAAAGAACTGGCAGAGGTAACACAAAATATTATCGTCAACCAGTTAGCCCAAAGTTATAATGCAAAAGTTAAGGCCAGGCTTGTTCATCTCAAAAAACGACAAAAACAATTGCGCAATGAAATAAAGCTTTATGTTGATCAGCTTTACTTATACGGGCATTCCACACAGGGAATTTCCATTCAAAGCTTGTTGGACAGCTGGCTCAAGAACAGAATCACTTATGTTGAAGCTCGTGCCGGTTTGCGGGTGCTGACCCAACGAAAACTCGACTTTATACGTACCTACCAGAAGATGGCTCCCCTCGGTGCAATGCTTACCCGAATTCAAAGAGAAATTAAAGTGGCGGAACAAACCTATCTTGAGCTGCTCAAAAGCTTGAATCTGGCGAAGATGAAGCAGCAGAACATGGAAATGTCAACCAATATCAAGGTGGTTGATCCTCCTTTCTTTCCAATTCAACCCAATCCATCCAAAACAAAATATATTGTTTTGGCAGCTGGAATTTTCGGATTCCTCGTCGTGGCCATGCTCATTGTTATGCTGGAATATTTTGATACTTCACTGAAGAACCCCGGCCGTGTTGTTGAGCAAACAGAAATGCAACTGGGAGGTGCTTACCCGATTATGTCGTCAAATCATCAGGCCAACGAACTGTCGCAAATCACTAACAGGCTGGTGGATATGATGATACAAAATATTAAACTTAGCTTGGACAGGTCTGAATTTAAACCGGAGAAACCTTATGTAGTGCTGGTTTTCAGTACGCAAAACAAAACCGGAAAAACCCTAATCACTCGAAAAATCGTCAACAGGATACGCTCAATGGGTGATAAGGTACTGTTTTTAAACTATAACGATGGGGAAACTTCATATGAAGAAGACTTTAACTACTCCTACCACTACGAAATAAAGAATAACTTTATAGATGTTGCCAACCTGCAGCAGCTAATGGATAACCGTTTCCTGAGAAAAACAAACACTGCATACGATTTTATCTTCCTTGAGCTGCCTTCCATTATTTATCACACATACCCTATTAAACTTTTGTCTGAAATTGATCTGGCGCTGTTTGTGATAAAGAGTAACAACCGCTACACCAAAGCAGACAAAACAGCCATGGGTATTTTTAAGGAAGCTTATAAATCAAGCCCCATTGTCATACTCAACGAAATAGAACTTTTCAATCTGGCAGATTTAATATCGGAATTACCCAAAACAAAAAAAAGCAGTCTTGACAAACTCAGAAACTTATTAAAATATCCGGCAAAGTTTAAAATTGTTTTCAAGAAAGAAGTTTAAAAAGTGAATAATGCACTTGCAAAATTACTTAAGAATAAGAATTTTCTGTCTCTTGCCAATAACGGGCTGGTAGCGGTTTTCGGGTTTTTTGGTTTTTTACTTCTCGTGAGAAGTTTGAGTACAAATGAGTTTGGTGAGTGGGTGTTGCTGATAACCACGGCCAATTTTCTTGATATGCTTCGCTTCGGAATTACCCGTACGGCCATTGTCCGTTTCCTTGCCGGAGCAGATGAAACAGAAGCACACCGGTTAATTGGCTCCAACTACATTATCAACCTGTTTTCCACCCTCATTCTTGTATTAGTTGTTTTGGCGATACGCTATTTTTTTTATGATGCGGTAAACGGCTCCGGCTTTGTACTCTTTTTCAAATGGTTTCCGATATTAGCGATCATTAACCTGCCCTTTAATAACGCCCAATCGGTGTTGCAGGCTAAAATGAGATTCGATTTCCTGTTAATTCTAAGAGTCATCAATGTGGGAGGTTTTATGCTTTTTCTGTTGGTGAATTTCTTCTTCCTGCGTGTTGATCTCAGGATGATTGTCTATGCCTATCTGCTGGTCAATATCATCACTTCAATAGCATCCATGATCCCTAACTGGGACGGCTTTCGGCATATTGGCAAAGCCACCGGAGCCACCAACAAAAAGATTCTTGACTTTGGGAAATATTCTACGGGTACTCTCATCGGCAGCAATCTTTTAAAAAGCGCCGATACCTTTATCATCGGTTTAAGTCCGTTTTTGGGAACTGCCGGAGTTGCACTTTACAGTATTCCGCTGAAACTCACGGAGATCATTGAGATACCGTTGCGTAGCTATGCCATGACAGCCTTTCCGGGAATGTCGAAAGCAAGTATTGAAGGGAACAAAGACCTGGTAAAACACATTTTTTATACCAATGCGGGCGGGATGACGCTGCTTATGATTCCTGTTATGATATTCTCTTTTGTTTTTGCTAAAGATCTGGTTTACATTCTGGGGGGGGCCGGCTATGAATCTACCACCGGCATATTTCGTATCTTCACAATTTACGGGCTCTTGCTTCCACTCGACCGGTTTATCGGGGTAGCACTTGACAGTGTGAACATGCCCCGATCCAATTTCTTGAAAGTGGTATACATGGCTGCGGCAAATATTATTGGAGATTCGCTGGTTGTTTTTGCCTTTTATTATGTGGCGATTGTTACCAGTATTGTCACGCTGATATCGCTACCTGTTAGCAACTTCCATATTCTGGGACAGATTACATACAACTTCTCTGTCATTACAACCCTTGAAGGAGTGGCTGTTGTAACCATCTTCTTCACTCTGATTGGAATTTTTGTTGGGTATCATTATTTGAAAAAAAGTTTTGACATCCATTTTCGGGAAGTATTTCAGGGAGGAATTTTATTCTTTAGCGAAAGTATCTTTCGAAAAAAGAGTTAAATCGTTTGCTAAAAATTTATACTTTTAACTTTTAATAATTTATATGCTTGAATCGCTAAAAGATAAGACAGGAGCAGCGAGGCTTCAGCATCCTTTGGTTATTACCATCATTATTGTAGTAACCATTGTTTTGGGGTTTGTCATTGGCAAGGGAGGTCTCAAAGTTGCCATTGCCCTTGTTTTTCTGGTGCCCATACTTTTCTATTTGAACCGATTGTTCGTCCATCCCGTTATTGGTATCTATTCTACTCTTTTCATGGCCTTTACGGCCATCGGACTCACACGTTACATACAAGGGGTTCCTTTGGGTTTAAGTGTTGACGGGCTTCTTATTATTACAATCATTGCGGTATTTTTCCGGAATTTTTTCGATAAGATTGACTTTAGCCTGCTGAATCGCGATATTGTTTATCTGATGATTATCTGGTTTGCTTACACAATTCTCGAATTTTTCAATCCGCAGGCACTAAGTCGTACTGCCTGGTTTTATGCCATGCGTGGTCTTTCTCTTTACCCTTTGCTTGTTGTCCCCCTGGCACTTCTTATTTTTACCAGGCTCAGACATTTATACGGATTTCTCATATTTTGGGCAGTTTTTTCTCTGTTGGCGACACTGAAAGGTTTACAACAGAAATACATTGGGTTGGATTTTGCCGAACAACACTGGATTGATACCATTGGAGGTATCACCCACATTGTAAACGGCAAGCTTCGAGTCTTCTCTTTTTTTAGTGATGCCGGGCAGTTTGGGGCGGCCCAGGGAGCCGCCGGTATTGTCTTCGCCGGTGTTGCAGCCGCCATGAAAGGTTGGAAAAACAAATTCTTTTTCTGGTTTGTCTCCCTCATGTCCTTGTGGGGGATGATGATTTCCGGTACACGGGGTGCTATGATAGTCCCGGCTTTGGGGGGTATTACATTTATCATTCTCTCCAAACGGACAAGAGTAATGATAGTGGGAGGTATCACCATAGCCTTCCTTTATTTTTTCTTTGCGCACACCTACATTGGCGACAGCTACTATACCATTGCACGAATGCGTACCGCTTTTCATCCCGAGAAGGATGCTTCTTATCTCGTCAGGATTAAAAACCGGCAAATTCTAAAAACTTATCTTGCCGATAAACCCTTTGGCGGTGGTATTGGTGCTGCAGGTAACTGGGGAAAACGGTTTTCGCCTCAGGGTTTTCTTGCCAATGTGGCTACCGACAGTTGGTATGTTCAAATCTGGGCAGAACAGGGCCGTGTGGGACTTATCCTGCACTTATTTATTCTCATGTACATAGTTTTTAAAAGTTTTTTCCTAATTATGGCCCGTGTGAAAACCAAAGAGCTAAGCAATATTTTGGGGGCGCTGCTTGGAGGGTACGTTGGCATCATCGGTGCCGCCTATGGGAATGGTGTGCTCGGTCAGATGCCTACCGGTATTCTGCTTTATATAAGTTGGGTCTTTTTATTTTCTGCACAACAGCTTGAGCGTGAATACAATGGTAGGTTAGCACAAGGTGTCTCCCCCTGGTCATTTGCAGTAAAAGACTAATGAAACAGAAAATGGGAAATAAAAGAACAGATTGGCCCCTTGTGTCGGTGGTTACGGTTAACTACAACCAGTCGGATGTAACCTGCGAGTTTCTGCACTCTTTTGGGCAAATCAGCTATCCGAATACAGAAGTTTTTGTTGTGGACAACGCTTCTCCCCATGATCATCCTGAAATTATTAAAGAACGGTTCCCCGATATCTGGTTTATGCAAACGAAAGTTAATCTCGGTTTTGCAGGAGGTAATAATGTGGCCCTTCCCCATTGCAAAGGCAAGTACGTTCTTTTTATAAATAACGATACGGAAGTTGACCCCGGTTTTTTAGAGCCGTTGGTGGAGGTACTGGAAAACGATCCAAAGATAGCCATGGTGAGTCCTAAGATCCATTACTTTCATACACCCGACACTTTTCAGTTTGCCGGATTCACTCCTATCCATCCCATAACCATCCGGAATTTTGCCCTTGGCTTTGGGGAGAAAGACAATGGACAATACGACATCACCTGTGAAACCGGTTCTATTTTTGGCGCTGCCATGCTTGTTTCCATGCAAGTCATTAAAAAAGTGGGGATGATGACAGAGAAGTTTTTCCTCTACTATGAAGAACATGACTGGGCCGAACATATAAAAAAAGCGGGATATAAAATTTATTTCCAGGGTAAGTCACTGGTGCTGCACAAAGAGGCTGTCTCAACCGTAAAAGAGAGTCCGTTTCAGATTTTCTATCTTACCCGCGGACGTATTCTTTACGCCAGAAGAAATAACCACGGTCTTACAAAATTCTTGAGCTTCCTGTATCTTAACTTTGTGGCTGTCCCCAAGCAAACATTGAATTATCTCATACATAAACGACCTGATTTGGCCAAAGCCGGTATTAGGGCCATGTGGTGGCACTTCACACATTACAAAAATATTTATGGATTACCCAAATTGCCTGAAAGAGAATAAAGCCTATGGAAACTTTTAAAATTTTACTCCTCGTCATCGAAACCATTCTTTTTGTTTACCTGCTTCTTGCCACGCTTTACATTTTTGTGTATTCGGTAGCCGGACTATTTTACAGACAGAGACAAAAGGATAACGTATCTAAAATCAGAAAGTTTGCCATTTTGATTCCCGGCTACAAAGAGGACTCGGTAATAGTACAGGTAGCAAAAGAGGCGGTACTTCAGAATTACCCCAAAGATAAGTTTGAAGTCATCATCATTGCCGATACTTTTAAAAAAGAAACCTTAGAGGCGCTTCGCAAACTACCTGTCCGTGTTGTGGAGGTTATCTTTGAAGTGAGCAAAAAGTCGAAAGCTCTAAACAAATGTATGGAAGTCATTGGTGACGACTACGATGTGGCTTTTATTCTTGATGCAGACAACATCATGGAGAAGGATGTGCTGACCAAAATAAATGCTGCATTCGACTTGGGTTTCGCCGCGGTTCAGGGACACCGTACTGCTAAAAACCTGAATGCTGCCTTTGCCATTCTCGATGCTTTAAGTGAGGAAATAAACAACCATATTTTCCGCAAAGGACACCGCGTATTGGGAATTTCCTCTGCACTCATCGGCTCCGGAATGGGTATTGACTATGCCCTTTTTAAAGAGACTATGGCTACTATTGATTCTGTGGGCGAAGACAAGGAAGTGGAACTGAAGCTCATAAAAAAAGGCTATACCATCGGATATGTGGACGATGCCATCATTTATGATGAGAAAACACAGGAATCCGGAAATTTTGTCAACCAGCGACGTCGGTGGATTGCTGCCCAGTTGGGCTATTTCAGGAGTCACTTTCTGGATGGTATCTTCACCCTTTTCACAAAAGGTAACTATGATTATTTTGACAAAGTAATGCAAATGATACAACCCCCACGGATTTTGCTCAGCGGAGTTTTATTTTTTCTCAGCCTTCTGTACGGCATTATCCATTTTCTGCCCTATCCCGGGCTGCAACAATATTTTACCCCTGGTTTCTATTGGTGGTTGGGACTGTTTGTTGGAACAGCTTTTGCATTGTTGCTAGCCATCCCCCGGAGATTCTATAACAAACAGACCTTTCTGGCACTGCTTTCCCTGCCAAAGGGATTTGCCCTTATGTTTATGAGCCTGTGGAAGGTGAAAGGAGCATCCAAGCAGTTTTTACATACCGAACATTCACATCCGGGAGAGATAAAACATAATTAGCCCATGAATTTCAAGCTAAAAAGATATCCACTCGTCTCCATTATTACGGTCAATTATAACCAGGCCGAGGTAACATGTGCTTTGCTTGAATCGCTCAATAAAATCACCTACCCCAACCTTGAGGTCATTGTTGTGGACAACCATTCCACCGCGGATGATCCTTCAATTATAAAAAAGCGTTATCCAAACATTGTCTTTATTCAAAACCCTATCAACTACGGTTTTGCTGCCGGAAACAACTACGGGCTTATGCGCGCCCGTGGCGAGTATGTCATGCTGCTCAACAATGATATTGAGGTACCTCCCGGTTTTCTGGAGCCACTTGTTGCCAAACTCGAAAAGCATCCGGATATTGGTGCTGTCAGCCCCCGTATCAGGTTTTACTACCAGCCTGACACCATTCAATATGCAGGCTATACACCTATGGATAAGGTAACCATCCGCAATGCGGCCATTGGCTACCGCGAAAAAGATAAAGGACAATACAATGAAGATCGTGAAACGCCATCAGCACACGGTGCTGCCATGGTTGTCCCCATCCACGTGGTGAAGGAAATAGGTCTTATGTCTTACATCTTCTTTCTCTATTACGAAGAAGCCGACTGGTGCGAACGTATCTTGCGGGCCGGATATAAGATTTATTACGTCGGCAGCTCCTATGTACTTCATAAAGAATCGGTTTCGACCGGAAAACTGAGTCCGTTGAAAATTTATTATCTCAACAGAAACCGTATTGTGTTCATGAGACGTAACCTTCATGGTAAAGAGTATTATGTGGCACTGCTTTATCAACTTTTCATAGCCATTCCGAAAAATGCATTTAGCTTTCTGCTGAAGGGGAAAATATCCCTGTTTCTGGCTTACTACAAGGCTATTGGTTGGCATATCACCCATGCTTTCTCAAAAGAAATTCACGAAAATCCTATGTTATGATACTGAAAATATGGCATATTGTTGAGCTGATTGTATTCATATATCTTGCATTTACAGATATTTACCTGTTTATCTTCGCTTTTGCCGGCCTTTTCCCTTTGAAAGGGAAACATAAGGTACCACAGAAAAAGCGAAAAATTCTTGTACTTATTCCAGGCTTCCGTGAAGATGCAGTGATTATTGATGTGGCCAATGAAGCATTGAATCAGGACTATGGTACGGAAAATTATGATGTTACTATCATTGCCGATGACTTTAAGCCGGAAACCATTACCAGGCTAAAAACAATTAATGTCCGTGTGATAGAGGTAAAACTGGAATACAGCACCAAATCTCGGGCGCTGAATGCAGCTTTGGCTCAAACAGATGACAGCTATGATGTAGTCGTAGTGCTGGATGCCGACAACATCATGGCAAAAGATTTCCTTACCCGTATCAATGAAGCCTTTTGCCACGGAAACCTTGCCGTGCAGGGACATCGCATGGCAAAAAACCTGGACACTTCCTTTGCCATTCTGGATGCGGTGAGCGAAGAGATGAACAACCACATATTCAGAAAAGGGCATCGTGTACTCGGGCTTTCCTCGGCACTTATCGGATCAGCCATGGCTTTTGATTACCATTATTTCAAGAAGATGATGAAAAAGGTAGAGGTTGTGGGAGGCTTTGATAAAGAATTGGAAATACGACTATTACAAAAGAAACATAAAATAGAATACCTGCCGGAGGCTTATGTTTATGATGAAAAAGTTCCCAACGCCAAAGTCTTTACCAAGCAGCGGAGGCGATGGCTTTCGGCACAGGTTCATTATTTCGGAAAAAGTTTTCTACCTGCTCTGAGAGACTTGTTTCTGCGGGGAAACATCGATTTTTTCAACAAAGCCCTGCAATTTATTCTCCTGCCACGCATCATGCTCATCAGCCTGCTCTTTGTCATCGCCGTAGTCTATTTCTTTGCAGCTCCGCTATCTGTGTTTTTAATAACACTTGCCATGCTGATACTCGGTATTCTGATTTTTCTACTTTCCATACCCCGCTATTTTTATAATCTTCGTACCTTGTGGGCCTTAACACAGCTTCCGGTAGGAGTTGTTTTGATGTTTTTTTCTCTCTTAAATATAAAAAAAGACAACAAAGAGTTCTTACATACAAAACATACATACAATGCATTTCAGTTAAAACATCCTCATTTTTACACGAAAAATAAGGCAAAATGAAAATAGGAATAGAAGGCCAGCGGCTCTACAGAAAACGAAAACACGGGATGGACATGGTTGCCCTGGAACTTATCAACGAGCTTCAGAAACTTGACAAAAAGAACGAATACGTTATTTTTATCAAACCCGATGAGGACAACAAAGTTTTTGAGCAGACCGCCAATTTTAAATTTGTGGAACTCGGTGGCGGCCCCTACCCTGTGTGGGAACAGTTTGCGCTCCCCAAAGCTGCCCGTGAGCACGGCTGCGATATCCTGCACTGTACCAGCAATACGGCTCCGTTAAATCCGGGAATACCGCTGGTGATTACGCTGCATGATATCATCTATATGGAAAGTATTAGCATTTTAAAAAAGGGAGGCACCTCGTACCAAAAATTCGGTAATATGTACCGTCGTTTTGTCGTTCCGAGGGTCATGAAGAAAAGCGATAAGATTATCACGGTTTCCGAGTTTGAAAGAAACCGTATCAAAGAGTTTTTCGGATTTCCGGACGATGATGACCGACTGGTGGCTATATACAATGGCGTAAGTGATCATTTTCGTAAAATAGAGGACCAAACAGAACTTCAGCGGGTAAAAGCACTTTATCGTCTGCCCGAACAGTTTTTGTTTTTCCTTGGAAACACTGACCCTAAGAAAAACACCAGGGGTACTCTGAAAGCTTTCTCTGATTATCTGAAAAAAACCGGCGATGACATGTACCTCGTCATGCTGGATTATGAACAAAATGCACTGGAGAAAATCCTTGCAGAAATTGATGACAAAGAGCTGATCAACAGGATTGTCCTTACAGGATATGTCGTCAATACTGACCTGCCGGCCATCTATAGTCTGTGTAGGGTTTTCCTCTATCCATCGCTGCGCGAAAGTTTCGGTATTCCCATGCTTGAAGCCATGCGGTGCGGTGCCCCCGTCATTACATCCAACACCGCCTGCATGCCCGAAGTCTCTGGTGGCGCAGCCTGCCTTGTCAATCCTTTTAAACCGGAAGAGATAACAGCTGGTATTGAGAAAATTCTTTCTAATAAAAATTACCGGAAGGAGATCATTGAAAAAGGATTCCGGCAATCGGCTAAATTTTCCTGGCAAAATATGGCCGGAAAAGTACTGGAACTTTATGAGACAGTTTACAACAAATACCACTAAAATCAAGTGTTATGATTAAAGACAGAGATATTGTCATGGTTGGTCTGGCCTCGCTCGACAGCCGGATAGGAAGTAATGCAATTAACCTTGCCGAAGTATTTTCGAAACACAACAGGGTGCTTTACGTGAACTATCCAATGGACCGGCTGACTCTTTGGCGCGGTCGCCATGATCCCATTATTCAAAAGCGAAAAAAAATTTTGCATAACCGCCTCCCCGACATGGAACAGGTGAATGAAAACATGTGGAGCTTCTTTCCCAAGACCGTGCTGGAATCCATTAACCAATTACCCATCAACTGGTTGTTTGATTTGCTTAACCGTATCAACAACAAACGGTTTGCCAAAGAGATAAACCGGGCAGTCAGAAAACTGAATTTCAAGGATGTTATCATCTTCAACGATACGGATATGTTCCGTAGTTTCTATCTGAAAGAGCTTATCCGTGCCAAAACCCACGTTTACTATACCCGCGACAATATGCTTGCGGTAGATTACTGGAAACGTCAGGGTAGACGCATCGAGCCTGCACTGATGAAAAAGGTGGATTTAATTGTTGCCAACTCCACTTACCTTGCTGACATTGGAAAACGCTACAATCCAAACTCTTTTTACGTTGGCCAGGGCTGTGATGTCTCTCTTTTCGATAAAAAACTCATTCAAGAGGTACCCCCCGATTTGAAACCCATTAAAAAACCCGTTATCGGATACATTGGGGTTCTTTACACGCTACGGCTGGATATTGATGTTCTGGTACACATTGCCAAAAGTCGTCCGGACTGGTCGCTGGTGTTGGTTGGCCCCGAAGATGAGGAATTTAAAGCCAGTGAACTGCATCAGATTGACAATGTCTATTTTCTCGGGAGAAAGAAGATGGAAGAGCTACCGGCTTATCTTTTCGGATTTGATGTGGCTCTGAATCCCCAGAAACTCAACGAAGTAACCATTGGAAACTATCCGCGTAAAATAGACGAATATCTCGCTATGGGAAAGCCTGCCGTTGCCACCAGAACAAAGGCAATGGAAGTTTTTGAAAAATGGGTTTACCTTGCCGGCAACAAAGAAGAATATGTGCAGCTGATCGAAAAGGCGCTGGCAGAAAACACACCTGAGAAAGAGGCCGAACGGGAGAAAATAGCCCGGAGCCACACCTGGGATGCCAATGCCGAAGCTATTTATGAGAAAATTGAAATGATTGAAAAGATGAAATGATATGGGACTCAAAGAGAAAATAAAATCTAACGAAAAGCTGAAAAAACTGGTATTGTGGATGCTTATGCCCCGCAACCAGGCCCGTCCGCGCCTTTGGGTCAGATGGTTTGTAAATCCTATGAAGCACAAGCGGGGTAAACACTCGCTGGTACGAAGACGGACGCGCATGGATCTGATGCCCTTCAACAATTTTGTGCTTGGAGAAGACTCGACCATCGAAGATTTCTCCACCGTAAATAATGGTGTGGGCGATGTCATTATTGGCAACCGCACCCGTATTGGCATGTCTAATGTACTCATAGGCCCGATAACCATTGGCAGCGATGTCATGTTTGCCCAAAATGTAGTTCTGTCGGGACTGAATCACGGCTACGAAGACATAAACCTGCCACCCAGCCTGCAAAAAGTAGAGACAAAACCCATCACAATAGAAGACCAGGTGTGGATTGGAGCAAATGCAGTGGTTACGGCGGGCGTTACCGTTGGGAAGCACTCCATTGTCGCCGCCGGATGTGTGGTAGTAAAAAATGTACCTCCATTTGCCATTGTAGGCGGAAACCCCGGGAGAATACTAAAGCAATATAACCACGAAACCAAAGAGTGGGAGCGGGTGAAAAAATAGCAGGTAGCTTTCCCATTTGCATCATTTTTCTATCTTAGCCTAATGAATACATCCGGAAGAGAAGTATCTCATTACATAACTTTAAGTAAATAAACATAATGCATAAAATAAGAACCTTCCTGCACTATTTTAAAGACTTCATAAAATGGGGCGAATACCGCTATATCTTCACCTCTGTAAAATATGTTCTACTCGGCAGAACCACTTCACGGACACAGATTTACCGCAGTAGCCTCGGACTGTTTTTGTCAAGAAAAGGAACACTGGATTTTCAGTTTGCGAACTATGCCTATGAATGGGGCGTAAAGAAATTTGTATATAAACACTTGTCCGAATGGGATGTTTTTCTGGATGTGGGGGCTAACATTGGGACTTATGCCATTTTGCTTGCCGGGAAAGGTTTGCACGGATACGCTTTTGAACCCATAAAAAGCAACTGTGACTCGTTGCGTATTAACCTCATTCTTAACAATATTGAAGATAAAGTTAAACTTTTTTCCGTAGCACTCGGAGCTATAGCCCATGAAGCAGAGTTTGCTTTCGACATGGTCAATACCGGCGCATCTCATCTGGCTTCTATTCAGCCTGATGATGAGGTACCTCAAAGAGAACGAAGCACCATTTCCAAAATCGTCCCGCTGGACAGCCTGATGGATCAAATTGATTTCAAAAAGGAAGACCGTATCTTTATCAAAATCGATGTGGAAGGTATGGAAGAGAAGGTATTGTTGGGGGCAAAAAAATTCTTTCAGGCCTATGCTGACATTTTGATAGTCATGGAGTCAAAACACAGCGGAAGAGAGCGACTGGCACAGGTGCTGAATGAAATTGGAGATTTTGAAATTCTGGATGTGGACGATTTGAATATGGGTGCTCGAAAAATTACCAAAAAAAAATAATGTCATGGTGACAATTAAAATTTTGTTCTGGTTGTTTTTGTTTATCGTATTCTACGCCTACCTCGGCTATGGCATTTTGTTGTTTATTTTAGTTAACTTGAAAAGACTCTTAATTAAAAAGAAAACCTCGCCGAATCCTGATTATGAGCCGGAAGTCAGTCTATTCGTTGCTGCCTATAACGAAAAAGATTTTGTAGATGCAAAAATAGCCAACTCTTTAAGCCTTGAGTACCCCCCGGAGAAAGTGAGGCAGGTGTGGGTTACCGATGGTTCGGATGACGGCACACCAGATTTGTTGAGAAAATATAACGACAGAGGGGTCGAAGTTTATCACGAAGACAAAAGAGGCGGCAAAATCGGCGCCATGAACCGTGGTATGCAGTTTGTTAAAACTCCCATTGTCATTTTTTCGGATGGCAATACCATGCTTGGCAGGGAATCTATCCGTCGCATTGTCAATATGTTTGCCGATCCGAAAGTGGGATGTGTCTCTGGTGAAAAACGTGTCTTTGATAAAGACTCCGCAGCAGCCACCGAAGGAATTTACTGGAAATATGAATCCAAATTGAAAAAATGGGACGCTGAACTTTATTCTGTTGTTGGCGCAGCCGGTGAGCTGTTTGCCATTCGCACCAAACTTTTCCGGCCTGTGGAGAAGGATACCCTGCTCGATGATTTTATCATCTCTCTACGGGTAGCTATGGAAGGTTATACCATTCAGTACGATCCGGAAGCCTATGCCATCGAAAATCCATCGGCCAACGTAAAAGAAGAGCTGAAAAGAAAGATTCGTATTGCTGCCGGAGGTATTCAAAGCATCATCCGGCTTAAACCGTTGCTGAACATATTCAAATATGGGGTGCTCAGCTTTCAATACATCTCACATCGGGTACTGCGGTGGACACTGGCTCCACTTTCGCTACCACTGATATTTATCTTTAACTTTATCCTTGCCTGGCAGGCCGGCTTCGCAAATCTCATCAACATCTATACCCTGCTGTTTTATGGCGAAATTATCTTCTATGCAATGGCTCTGCTGGGATGGTATCTCGAAAACAAAAAGATAAAAGTAAAAATCTTATACGTCCCGTACTATTTTCTCATTATGAATTATGCTGTTTACGCGGGCATTAAACGTTATTTTAAAGGACAACAAACGGTCAACTGGGAACGCGCCAAACGAGGGTAAACCTATGAAACGAAAAGTCTGTCTGATATCATTATTATTGTTAACTGGTTTTCTAAGCCTTCAACTCACAGCACAAACCTGTAGCAAAACCATTGACTCATCCACACCATACATCGACTGGGAGAATCCGGCTTTTAAGGATATTCGGCCAGGCGATACCGTTTGTCTGCAGTCAGGAAACTGGAACTATATTCAATTGAAAAATTTTCATGGCACCGCTAACAAACCCATTGTTTTTATTAACTCGGGCGGCACGGTTATCATCAACACCGACCATTTTGTAGGGATCAAAATCGGAAATAGTTCCCACATTGTTTTCAGCGGAAACGGCGATCCTCAGGCACCCTACGGGTTCAGAATACTAAAAGTTTCCAAAGGAGCAGGTATGGGTATCGACGATTATAGTACCGACATTGAAATATCCCATGTGGAGATATCTCACACGTTGCTCGGTGGTGTTTATGCCAAAACCGATCCTACCTGTACTAATTTGGGGGCCACCCGCGACAAGTTTGTGATGCGCAACTTCTCTTTCCATGATAATTATGTACACGATGTGGCAGAAGAAGGGCTTTACATTGGTAATTCCCACTATGCCGGACTTTACTTAAGTGGTTGCGACACCACGGTTTATCCTCATGTCTTAAAAGGAGTATTTATCTATAACAATATTGTGGAAAATACCGGCTGGGATGGTATCCAGGTTAGTTCAGCTGATTCAAACTGTCAAATTCATGATAATCATATTAATTTTGATTCACAGGCAGGCAGGATTTACCAAATGTCCGGCATCCTGATTGGCGGAGGAAGCGTATGCAAAACTTATAACAATACCATTACCGATGGTAAAGGCGATGGAATTGATGTTTTCGGAATGGGTAATTTTAATATTTTTAATAATCTGATTGTCAATGCCGGGAAATACTATCTCCCTGACCAGCCCGATTTAATGAAACATGGAATTTATGTGGGGAAAGTCATAACAACTCCCAATGCCGTATTGGGTATTTACAACAACACCATCATAAGTCCTAAAAGTTTTGGTATAAACCTGTCTAATAATGAATTAAATACTATTTTTGTTAATAGCAATATCATAGTAGCTCCCGGAAAACTAGGTGAAATTGGCAACAGCGCCTATATCAACGGCAATAACATGGACCCTACACGCATTGACAGCAGTAATAATTACATGGTAAATGATATCAGCAAAGTTGGTTTTATATATGCAAATGCGGGAAACTACGATTTACAGCCATCTTCTCCTGCCGTGGACTATGGGGCCGACCTCACTGCCGAAGGAATCACTTTCGACATTTTAAACCGTTCGCGTCCGTTCCATGGACTATTCTCAGCCGGGGCTTACGAAAGCCATGATCCGTCAGTAGGCATACGTGCACACAAGGCCCTTGATGTGGAGAGGTTTAAGATTTATCCAAATCCGGCAAAAAGCAAATTCAACCTGCTGATAAGGACAAGTATCGGACAGGAAATCATGGCCGTTGTCACCGATATACAAGGCAGAACAGTGCTCAGAAAAAGAATCCGTTGTCACGCCTTTGAAAACAACATAAGCAGGCTTTCCACCCGCCATTTGAAAAGCGGCGAATATCTGGTTATCCTTTTCAGCTCAAAGGGTCTTAGCAGCCGTCCTTTACTCATTAAAAAGTGATACCATGCTTAGTATAAAAAAATACATTCCTTCGGTTCCAGGAAGATTTCTTAAAAGTATTTATTTGACCCTGCGCGGCTTGTATTATAGGGGCAATCATTATACCTGTCCGATATGCAGGCACAGCTTCCGTAGGATGCTTCCCGGGGGATTCGACCTTCCGGTCATTAAAGAAAAACATATTGTGGGTGCCGGATGGCGAGAAAACGACATTTGCCCCTACTGTCAGAGTACCGACCGCGACAGGCTTATCTATCTCTATCTCAGGTATGAACAATCGTTTTTTGAACAGCCCCACAGGCTGTTGCATATTGCCCCGGAACCTGCTTTATATAAAATTTTCAGCCGCAACAAAACCATCGATTATCATCCTGCCACCAAATATGCTGAAGGATTCTACTACAATGCGAAAATAAAAGTCACCGATTTGCTTGATCTTCATTTTGAGGAGTCCTCATTTGACTGGGTTATTTGTAACCATGTGCTGGAACATATCCCGGACGACCAACTGGCGATGCAGGAGATTTTTCGCGTGCTGAAGCCGGGAGGGAAAGCCCTGTTGCAGGTACCTATCTCCTTTCAACTCCATAAAACCATTGAAGATGATTCCATTAAGTCGGAAGCCGATAGAGAAAAATATTTCGGTCAGTTTGACCATGTCAGAATTTATGGCCGCGATTATCGCGTTCGGCTGAAAAAAGCAGGCTTTGTGGTCCATCAAATAAGTCAAAAGAATGACTTCAAGCATATCTCCTCACTGGAAAAATATGCCGTTAACCCGGAGGAACAACTTTTTATATGTGACAAACCGTTAAACGATAGCCTGTTATGAAAAGTATAGGAAACAAGATACTACTTTCGATTTTCCTGATACTGACGACCAATCAGCTTTTTGCCAACGGAAACGGTGATTCCACAACAGCATCGGTGTGGCTTTATCTGTCACTGGTACTTTTTCTAACTGCTGCCGGCGTGGCTTTCGTTCTCTTGAAAAAACATAAACAGAATATGCTCCGTCTGGAAAAGTTACAAATTTCTTTGAAAACTTTACAGCAAGAGCTAACTTCGTTGAAAGAAAACAGGGAAGAAATCATCCGACAGAGAATTAAGTCGTTGAATGATGAGGAAGAGTGGCTTAAACAAAATTTGAAAGCCATGAAAAAGACACTGGAGACTTCGGAGCTGTCTGCCCGCCAAAACTCTTTCCTGTTAACAAAAATCAGTCATACTTTGCGTACAGACCTTAACAATATACTTGGTTTTTCTCTGTTGCTTGGAAATGAGTTTGCCCTGAGTGAGGAACAGGAGCTTTTTGAATTTACCGAGAATATCAGAAAAAGTGGTGCATCGCTTATGCATCTGCTAAACAATATTATTGATATCAGCAAGATTGAATCCAAAAGTTTTCATTTGAATGCAGAGGAATGCCATCTCGCTGACATCAGCCTTGAGCTTATCGGCAGGTACCAGCCGATTGCCGACCAAAAAGACATAAAGATTGTCTTTCGGGATGACAAGGTTCCGCCTTTTGATGCCGACAGTGAGGCTGTAAAGCATATCCTTTCCAATTTGCTGGACAACGCTGTACGTTATACCGAAAAGGGGTTCATAAAGATATCGCAGGCAATTAAAAACAAAGAAGTTGTATGGACCATTAAAGATACCGGCTCCGGTATTGACAAGGCCTATCTTCCGGATATCTTTGAGCCTTTCCGTCAGCAGAGCCTTGGTTATAGCAAATCTAATTATCAGGGCGCCGGGCTGGGACTTCCGTTAATAAAGAACATGCTGGACATTATGGGTGGGAGAATTGACATTACATCGGAGAAGGCAAAGGGTACGACAGTAACAATTTATCTGCCATTCAGTTCGTTTTCTGCAGAAAGCCACAAACCCGTTGAAAAAAAATTAGCAGTTCATAAAGTCGAAACACCGACTCCAAAAAAATCTGAGCTAAAGAAAACAAATGCCAAAATACTTATCCTCGACGAAGACAGGCTTGGAAACATGCTGATTAAAAAGATTCTTTCCGAAGCAAAGGTAAAAGCTTACAACAAAGAAATTGAGCCATTCAAATGGATAGCACAACAATTTGATGGTCAATATATTCCTGATATTATAATGATTGAGTTGGACTTCACGGGACGAAAAAAAGGTGCTGTTGTGCTACAAAAAATAAAGGAAAAATATCCGAAAATAAAACAGATACCAACCGTAGCACTTTCTGCCTATCCCGATTCAAACGTACCGGATATGGCTGTAAAAGAAGGTTTTACGGCTTATCTTCAGAAGCCATTTCATAAAAATGATTTAATTTTTCTTCTTAATCAACTTATTCCATCATGAATTTTCTTACTTTCGTTACTTAAATAAAAGCAGGAATTATGCCTAAGACTTTCAAAGATTCTTTAAATGTTTTGGTAGTTGAAGATAACGATTTAAATGCAAAATTTGCAGCGGCTATTATGAAGCGACTGAATTTCAATATTGATTTTGCTACAAATGGCAGGATTTGTATTGAGAAGTTTTTGGAAAATGACTATGACCTGATTCTTATGGATGTCCAAATGCCGGTAATGAACGGCTTGGATGCTACTGTGGAGATTAGGAAATTAGAGCAACAGCTGGAAGTTGAGCATCGTATTCCCATTATTGCCATAACGGCTTTTGCATTTGAACACGACAAGCAAAATTGTTTAGATGCCGGTATGGATGATTATTTGACAAAACCCTATCGTCCGCAAGACCTGATTGATATTATCAAAATCTACTTCCCCGAGAAATAGCCACTGGAAAATAAATTTTGGAAACAAAAAAAACGCCATGTTTCAACATGGCGTTTTTTTTTGAGAGAACTGTTCTGCCGGTTTATTTCTTAGGCTTTGTTGAAGCGTGTTGGAAACTGATTAGTTTAACATCAAACACCAATGTGGAGAAAGGAGGAATAGGCCCCATATTTCGTGTACCGTAACCCAGCGAAGAGGGGATGATCAGTTTAGCCGTTCCGCCTTTGCGCAACATGGCAATGCCTTCGTCCCATCCTGGAATCACCTGATGTTTACCGAGAGTAAACTCAAACGGTTTACCCCGATCAACCGAGCTGTCAAATTTCTTACCATTCAGCAAATAGCCTGTGTAATGGACGGAAACTTTGTCACCAACCTTCGGATGAGGCCCTTTCCCGGGCTTTTCAAGAATAAAATAGAGTCCGTCTGCCGTTGGTTTTACCGTGATATTATTTTTCTTCAGGTAAGCTTCTCTCTCTTTAGCTTCTGCATTTTGCAATTTCAACATTTGGGCGCTTTTCTCAGCCTGCAATTGTTGTGCAGTTTTCACAGCTACCAGCTTAATGGCAAAATAGACATCTTTAGTAGAATCAACAAATTTGGGGAGCTTCCGCATGCGGAATAATTTTTTGAAAACAGAATCGGAATTACTCTGAAAAACAGCGCTGTCACCCACATGCATCATTTCAAAACCTTCATAAATATCTCCTTTGTAAATAGATTTAATAATTGGAATTTTCATGGGACGCTGGGCAGCAGGCAGGTTTCTGCTATCGAACAAAACAGAATCGGCAGTACCGTAAACCATCTTGACCAAAGCATATTTGCCAAGTCTGGGTTTTGTAGTGTCCTTGCTTCTGTGATAAAATTTGTAATACAATCCGGTTTCCGTCTTTTTGAATCCGGGATGGCGCGACTGGTTACATGAAGTCATAAATACACCGGCAAGAATACCGATGAAAGCAATAGTTAAGAATTTTTTCATTTTATTGATATTGATTTAAGTTTTAATAATTCCACATAATAAATAATCGGCACATGAGGCGGAATTTTATTTCCGTCTCCCGACAAACCATAAGCAAGGTGCGAAGGTAAGATGAATTTTGCTTTATCGCCTCTTTTTAACAAAAGAATTCCTTCTTCAAGACCACTTTCCACTCCACCAAAGCCTACTTTAAAGGATTTTACACCCGAATAAATCTTTTGACCATCAAACAGTTCCACCGAATATCTGATTTTTGCAATTTGCCCGGTATGGGCTTTGGGGCCTTTTCCGTTAACTAAAATCTGGTATCGCAATCCGGTTCCACTTTCCAACATATTCCAATGATGCACTTTAATGAAGGCATCTATCTCCCTTTTTTCCTGCCGTACAAGTTTCCGGTTAAAAGTTATTAATTGCTTTTGTGTCAAATGTTTGGCATTTTGACTGGATACACCTTTCTCACCATTTTGACAACTCATCCCGCCAAAGACTAACAGTACGATAAATATGGAGAGGAGTTTTTTCATATTTTTAAAGCGAAACAGCATAATCAAGTTCCTCTTTGAGATGTTGTAACACCTCTTTGAGCTTATCGATGGTATCATCCATACCCATTTTTGAATTTCCACCGGAAGCATTTTTATGTCCGCCACCATTAAAAAATTCGCGTGCCAGCCTGTTCACCGAAAAATCACCTTTGGAACGAAAAGAAATCCGGATTTGGTTATCCTTTTCCGTGAGTAGCGCTGCCAGGTTTATCTCCTCCATAGAAAGTCCGTAATTTACCAGCCCTTCGGTATCCCCCACCCTATAATTAAATCTCTTCAAATCCTCTTTAGTCAGGTATATAACGGCAGTGTGAAGGTCATTCCACACCATCATACGGTTACTCAAAGCAAAACCAAGCAAACGGAGCCTGTCTTCCGTATAAGTATCATAAACAAGTTTATGTACGTTTGCAACATCAATCCCAAGCTCAATCAGTTCGGCAACAATATGGTAGGTACGTCCATGATTGCAATTGTAGCTAAACGAACCCGTATCGGTCATAATGCAGGTATAAAGTGCCAACGCTTCCTCCATGCCCAAAAGGGCCTTATCGCCAAGTGCATCAATAAACTCATATACCAGCTCACCGGTGGAGGAAGACGCTGTGGAACAGAAATAGTGGTCAAACTCATCTCCGGGCTCCAAATGGTGGTCTATGACTATTTTTCTTCCCGCAAACTTTTCTAAATCAGGCGCCATATTTCCCGTACGGTCAAGGCTGTTAAAATCGAAGCAAAACAGCAACTGACCTTCTGCCAATGCAGCCCTTACCGCATGTGCATTCCGGTCGAAGACAACCACTTCGCCGGCACCGGGAATCCAATTGTAATAGCCGGGAAATTCATTGGGAACCAAGGCAGTAACACTATGGCCTTTTTTACGCAAATAATGCATCATGGCCAGCGCAGCTCCAATGGTATCCCCATCTGGATTTTTGTGAGAAACAAGCACTATATTTTGAGGAACGGCCAGCAACCGGCCAACCGTTTCTATTTCACGAGAATCAAACATACATAATTTAATTAGGGCACAAAGATAAATATTTACATGGGATGGAAGATTCATCCTGGAAGGTTTGTTTGGGTAATTCATTTACCTTTGCGCAAATTTTAAAAAAAATTTATTAAAATGACCCGAAACATCACATTTACAATGATTAAACCCAAAGCCATGGAAAAGGGCAACATGGGTAAAATTATCACTAAGATTATTGAAGGCGGATTTAAAATTAAAGCTCTCAAGCTCACCAATCTGACCAAAGAACAAGCCATGGAATTCTACGAAGTTCACAAAGAACGTCCTTTCTATGCAGGTCTTACCGATTTCATGTCGTCCGGACCAATTGTGGCAGCTGTTCTTGAAAAAGAGGATGCCGTAAAAACTTATCGTGAATTTATCGGAGCCACTAATCCTGCAGACGCGGCAGAAGGCTCCATTCGTGCACTATACGGAACCAATATCGAAGCCAATGCTGTCCATGGTTCCGACAGCAATGAGAATGCACAAATTGAAGCTGGTTATTTCTTTTCAAAAAGAGAATGGGTGTAAAATAACCACTAATAAAACTAATTAAAAGCCTGTATTCCTACTGAGTACAGGCTTTTTTATGGCCCCTCCGGATTATTTCCTCGGTTTAAACTCACTGAAAGTGCCATCTTCATACACAAAAAGCACGCGCATAACACGACCATCAAGCTTTTGTGAACCATAATAGGCAGCTTCCTCATCCCTTACTTCAGACTTCGCAGTCACAGACTTTACCTTCCTCGGAGAATCTTTATCTACACTCTCTTTTTCAGTAGCCGACTGCATGGAAAATAAGTTTTCCGGCACAGAGACAGGCAGCGGCCCTTCGCTAACAAACATATTACCTGTACCCAAGGTCAACCAGTTTAGACTAATTTCGGGAAATCTTTTTTTAATCCGTAAAACAAAGTCAAGACTGGGTTTGTTCCGTCCGGACAAAACATGCGAGACTGCCGAACGCTGCATGCCGATAGCATCAGAAAATTGTGCAGCCCGCAACTGGTAATGTGTCATGATGGCTTTAATTCGCTCAACCATTTGTTTTGTATTAATTCACAAATGTACTAAACTTGATGAAAGAATACTCATTAATTTTATAAAAATAATAAGTTACATTTGTAAACTCTGGTTTCCTTACAGTAAAATATTAATTACATAATTTAATTTATTGTTTCACAACTTGTTAATTCCTGATTCATACGGGTTCAACTATTATAATAATTACCTGTCAATCATTAAACTATTTTATTGTTTTAGTCGATTATCTCTCTGGTTTATAATTATTTCAATGTATTTTATCTTAAATTTTTGTATTATTTCCAATTGTAATATTTTCAATATTTTTTATAACATAATATACATTTGTATATTATGTTATAACTCAGAGTAATATAAAATGAGATTTTACAATTGTAAAACATTAATACAATCTATTTACAAAACTATATTTCAACTAATTGACAATTGTGAATTATTTAATAATAAAATTGGGGAGACAATTAGCATGTGACTGGGTGATCATCCGGGAAAGGATTTGAGTAGATTCAGTTTTTGCTCTGTCTGACTTTTAAAAACTGAATCCCTCCTGCTCTCCGGGTAGTGTGGGATTCCGGTGCCATCATTGCCGTATTTTCGTTATGAACCGTCATAGCGCTGTTTTGTAAGACCATCCTGCAAAAGGGCATAAACTCTCAAACAAAAGAGCTTAATTGAAATGGAAGAAAGATTTAATCTAAAGTGGTTCAATTCCCCGACCCTCTGGGTCGGAAATAAATATGTTT
>CAYLSW010000007.1:0-26335 GCA_964386145.1 uncultured Lentimicrobiaceae bacterium
ACGAAAAAGCGGGACAACCCGGCTGGGCATCCATAATCCCCTTTTACAATTTTTACGTGTTGTTGAAAATTGTGGGAAAACCGGACTGGTGGCTTATCTGGATTTTTATTCCCATGGCCAATATTGTCATTGGCATTTGGGTTATCAACCTGCTGTCCAAAAGTTTTGGAAAAGATGAGGCCTTTACGCTTGGTCTGATTTTCCTTTCCTTCATTTTCTATCCCATACTGGGTTTTGGCAATGCAGAATATCACGGATCGGCAGGCAAGCCGAAGGTAACCGAAATCAACGTTTAAACACTATTCTTCCGGGGCAATTAGCTTGAAACCAACGCTATGAACGTTCAGTAGCTCCACCTTAGGATCATCTTTCAGAAACTTCCTGAGCTTGGTGATATATACATCCATGGAGCGTGCATTAAAATAGCTGTCGTCGCCCCATATCTTGGATAAAGCAACCGAGCGGTCTAAAACTTCATTCAGATTGTCGCATAGAAGTTTGAGTAAATCAGCTTCTTTGGAAGTAAGCTTATTTTCTTTTTTTCCTATTTTCAGTATTTGGTAATCATAGTTGAAATTGTATTTTCCAAAATTATAAACGGGGTCCAGATGGCTATGTCCTCCCTGATTTGTACGCCGCAAAATAGCCTGAATTCGCAGCAGCAACTCTTCCATACTGAAAGGTTTGGTCAGGTAGTCGTCCCCACCCATTTCAAACCCCTGAATAATATCTTCCTGCATGGTCTTGGCTGTCAAAAACAGCAACGGGATTTTTTTATCTAACTTTCTAATCTCTTTTGCTAATGTAAAACCATCCATCACAGGCATCATGATATCTAAAATGGCAAAATCGAAATTCTCTTTTTTAAATGTTTCCAAAGCAATTTTTCCATTTTCACAAAGTGTGGCTTCAAATCCCTTGGCACCCAAATATGATTTTAAAATATTACCGAGATTTTTGTCATCTTCAGCAAGTAAAATATTAATTTTTTTATCCATGGCTTATTTTATTTTCGTTTGGTAAATATATATGGAAAACGGAACCCTTTTCCAGTTCCGAATCAACAGTAATTTTTCCTTTGTGTTGTTCGACAATCGCTTTTACATAACTCAACCCTAATCCAAAACCTTTGAAGTTATGGATATTACCTGTGTGGACACGGTAAAGTTTGTCGAAGATTTTATTTTGGTTTGCCTTGCTTATGCCGATACCATTATCTTCAATGTCCACCAGAATACCATCCCGCAGATTCCGGGTATTAAGTTTGATAATGGGCGCATTGAGGTTGTATTTTATGGCATTGTCAAGCATGTTTACAAAAACATTGGTCATGTGAACACGATCTGCAAAAATCATGCTGTTTTCCGCATTTTCTGTCAACATGATTTTTCCGCCTTTGGTTTCAGCATTGATTTTTTTTCCGTTTACGGCGTTTTGCAGGATTTCGTGCAGGTCCAGTATCTCTTTGTGCAATTTTAGCCTGCCGCTTTCAATGGTTGCTGAACGTAATATATGTTCAGCCATCGTTCTTAGCCTCTTGTTCTCCTCATCAATCACACTCACATAACTGTTATAGATATGGTCTGACTTTTGAACGTCCTTGTCTCTCAACGCCTCACAAATCAATGAAATGGTGGAAATAGGGGTTTTAAATTCGTGGGTCATATTATTAATAAGGTCACTTTTCATTTCTGAGAGTTTCTTTTGACGGTTGATCACTACGATGCTAAATGAAAACGAACCGATAATGATAAAAAACAGTCCCAGCGAGACGAACAAAAGTTTGTATAGTTTCTTTAGTATAAAAAGGTGCTCCTGTGGAAAATAGATGAGGAACTTTAAAGGAAACTGGACATTATTGCCCAGTGGCGACAGGTTATATACAAAGCTATTGCTGAGTAACTGGGTTGGGTATTTTCCGGTTTTCTGCAAAATCATAGCATTGGTAACAGGTTTGTAAATGCCAAACTCATATTTCGTTTTTATATTTTTCTCTGACAGTGAGTTTCTAATGAGAGAATCAATAAGATTTTTGTGTCCGGAAAAGAAATTAAGGTCATCAGGTTGATGGAATTTTGAAAAAAGTTGCTGGTACTGGTTGCTCAGCATCATCTTTTTTTCCAGTAGCCGGTTCAGGTCGTTGGCGTTGTTAAGCGTTAAAGTTTGTGAAGCAATATCGCGGTTGAGAGAATCAAAAAGGGCAAAAGCATTCAGATTTTTGCGATAGAACTCTTTTGAATTTAAATAATATTCCTGATAGCGTAACTTGTCAATAGTAAAAACCACTCGCTGCATGGCCATATTCACATCCCGGTTAAAGACAGCCTGTCGTACCTGCACCGCATTTCTTATCCAGTAAACCTGAATGGAGAGCAACCCAATGCTTGATAGCGAAACTAAAATAATGATAACTACTGTCAGCCGTTTATTCATAGGACAAAATTAACTCTTCATTTGATTGAAACAGAACCTTTAACAAATATTAACAAGTTTTTTTTATTTTTTTACTTGACAATACAAAAAATCGTTGTATATTTGCATCGAACAATAGCAAGGGTAAATTTTCATAATTTTTTTGCTTTGTTTAAAGGGTTTTCATAATTGTTGGTTTTTGAGGGGTAACCGTCCTGGTTACCTCTCTTTTTTTGTATTATTTTAGCCATCTCTTAATTTGTACCATGATAAAACCGGATACCATACTGAAAATTTTTGATGCTGCCCGCATTGAAGAAATTGTAAGCGACTTTGTAACTCT
Source organism: uncultured Lentimicrobiaceae bacterium (assembly GCA_964386145.1). Classification (GTDB taxonomy): domain Bacteria; phylum Bacteroidota; class Bacteroidia; order Bacteroidales; family F082; genus Sulfidibacterium. The sequence continues at coordinate 2,756 of CAYLSW010000007.1, forward strand.
CAGGAAACGTGGTGTTAACTATATTGGTCTTTGCCCTTTTCACAATGAAAAAACGCCTTCATTTACCGTTTCGCCTGCCAAGGGCATTTTTAAATGTTTCGGTTGTGGCAAAGCTGGCAACGCGGTGAAATTTATCATGGAACATGAACATTACTCCTATCCGGAAGCGCTGAAATATGTTGCAAAAAAGTATGGTATTCAGGTGGAAGAAGCTGCACTTACCAGAGAGGAAAAGCTGCAAATGGATGAGCGCGAAGGGCTGTTTGCGCTAAATACATTTATTTCCAATTATTTCCAGGACCGGCTTTCCAACAGTGAAGATGGGAAAGCCATTGGTTTGACCTATTTTAAAGAGCGCGGCTTTCCGGAGTCCATCATAAAAAAATTCCAGCTGGGCTATGCTCCTGCCGAATGGGATGCTTACTCGAAATATGCCATTGCCAACGGATACAGTAGGGATGTTTTGGTGAAAACAGGGCTTTCTATAGATAAAAATAACCGGCTTATGGATCGTTTTCGCGGCCGGGTGATGTTTCCCATTCACAACCTTACCGGAAAGGTGATTGGCTTTGGTGGCCGAATTCTCTCCAAGGAAAAATCTACGGCCAAGTATGTCAATTCCCCCGAGTCCGATATTTATAATAAGAGCAAGAGCCTGTATGGGATCTTCTTTGCACGCAATGCCATTGTAAAGCAGGACAATTGCTATCTTGTGGAAGGTTATACTGATGTTATTTCGCTACATCAGGCTGGAATTGAGAATGTAACGGCTTCTTCAGGCACCTCGCTGACGGTAGATCAGATAAAACTTATCAAAAGGTTCACTCCCAACATTACCATTTTGTATGATGGTGATGCTGCCGGCATCAAAGCCTCTTTCCGTGGCATCGACCTAATCTTATACCAGGGCATGAACGTGAAAATCGTCCTTTTCCCGGAAGGGGAGGACCCTGATTCGTTTGCGCGTAGCCACACAAGCTCCGAACTGGAGGATTTTATTAAAAAGGAAGCCGTTGATTTTATCAGATTTAAAACCCACCTGCTCCTTGACGAAACCCTCGGCGACCCGGCGGCTAAGGTGGCACTTATTAAGGATATTGTCCGAACCATTGCACACATTCCCGAAGTCATAAACCGGACGGTCTACATCCAAGAGTGCAGCGCCATGATGGAGATTCCCGAGCAGACACTTATGAATGAGCTAAACAAACTGCTCAGAGAGAAATACCGGAAAAGTTTGCACCAGCAACCCGAACAGGAGATGGCTGTGGAAACCGGGATTAAGCAAAGGGTTTCGGAACAAATGGATATGAATCCTTTCGATATCAGCGAGCACGAAAAACAGGTGGTGCGACTTATTCTGCTCTATGGTACCGAAAAAATAATTATTCGTGAAATTATTCAGGATGAACTGGGCGTAGATGTGATAGAAGAACACGAAGAATCTGTGTCACAATATATTCTGCAAAACCTGGAAGATGATGGTATCCGGTTTGAGAATGATATCTATAACCGTATTGTTGATGAAGTGAAGACTTTCTTGAAAAGTGGAAATGTTCCTGATGAGCACTATTTTATTAATCACCCCGATGAGAAACTGGCCTCCGAGGTTGTCAGCCTCATTGCTACGCCGTACGAGTTAAGTGCTAACTGGGGAAAAAACAAAATTTATGTAAAAAAGGAAGAAGATGACCTGTTGAAGACAATTATTACCACCTTGAATCCATTACGTACAAAGCTTATTAGTAGGTATTTAAATGAACTTCGCGAAAAGATGAAAAAGTCAAATGATGAAGCGGAAATTTTCATTCTTCAACAGCAGTTTTTTGAACTAAAAAAGGTCTCCAACGAAATTGATCGTGAGTTAAAACGACCTTTCGATTACTGATTAATTACGCCAATGTAGTCTGAAATTTTTTCCTTTCCTGATTTGTCCTGTGCTTTGTTGTGCCGCGACACAGTTTTATGCCTTGAATGTCTGCCCAAGTTCCTCACCGGTTCCGAAATAATGCCGGAACACATAAAGCAACGGTTGCCAGCGACTGGTGTCGATATAATCAGAATCGGGTACTACAATGTCCTCGTGCGCATGGACTTTTGTTACCCGGATTTCTATTATAGAGAACGTATCCGGACGCTCAGCAGGCCAGTCACCACCAGGCCCATGTGCAGCTACGACCTTCCCCTCAATCTGAATTGGACATTCATCAATTCGTGGTGGCTTAACTGTTTCCGAGGGGATAGGGGTGAAACCACCCTGCTCGAATTTATCTTTCACATATTCATACCCTATTTTGACCTTATACGAAGGTACCGGATTTCGACCGGTGGAGCGTCCAATCTTTTCTACCGAAGACCACAAAGATGCGGAAGGGAAATTGATTACACACTCCATTTCACGCAGTATGTTTTCATGGCACTGGCTGGCGGAAGACATTCCACATACGAATCTGTCAAAGAGAGCCCAAGCGGAAGACATCGGTGAAATATTAGCCGTACCATCCTCATTGCATGTCGTCATCAACACTACCGGGGTTCCGACATAGAGGACAGGTGGACGCACTGTCTTATATTTGATGTGGGATACGGGATTGTCGTTCATTCTAATCATATGCTTGATTTGATTTTTTCGGGCCATTGATGATACAAAATTATGTAGTTATTTAAATATTTAATGTTAAAAAATCACAAAATCAAAAAACTTTTCTATTTTTGCGACAAGGTACTTAATTATTAATTAAAAATTTTTACTATGAAAAAAATTTTCTACTTATTCATGATGCTATTTTTTATAGCAGGATCTGTATTTGCGCAGACGGTTCAGGTTACAGGAACCGTAACGAACGGAGAAGGACAAAGCTTACCCGGGGTTTCCATCCTCATTAAGGGTACTACGCGTGGAACCGTCTCTGACACTCAGGGAAAGTACAATATTGAAGCGAAAAAAGGTGATATTTTGCGGTTTTCATACATAGGGTTTGATACAAAGGAAATTACGGTTGGTAACTCTGCTGTCATCAATGTTGTCATGAAATCAGGCGTTTCTTTAAACGAAGTTGTTGTAACGGGGACAAGGTTTGGTGGCAGAACGGCCCTTGAAACTGCCGTGCCTGTGGACATTATTAATGTAAAAGCCATTAAGACGGTTGTGGCACAAACAAACCTGAACCAGATGCTGAATTATTCGGCGCCTTCGTTTACCTCCAACACCCAGACTATTTCGGATGGAACCGATGAAGTTGACCCTGCCTCTTTGCGCGGGCTTGGTCCTGACCAGGTGTTGGTACTGATTAACGGGAAAAGAAGACATCCTTCGTCTCTGATTAATGTGAACGGTACATTTGGCCGGGGAAATGTGGGAACAGACCTGAACACAATTCCCGTTGGGGCAATCTCAAGTATCCAGATTTTGCGTGACGGTGCTTCTGCACAGTACGGTTCGGATGCTATTGCCGGGGTTATTAATATTATTTTAAAAAAGAACACCAATCAACTTTCTTTTAATGTTACTTCTGGAGCCTATGCTTCCAAAAACTCCAATGCACTTGAAGGTGGTATTGACGGCCCTACAACTGATGTAAGTGCCAATTATGGAATTGGTATTGGGAAAAAAGGCGGATTCATAAATTTTACAGGCGAGTTTTCCTACCGCGATTATTACAACCGTATGGGTACTTACAGAAGTCCCATTTTTGATGGTTATAATGCTATTGAATGGCAGGCTTATAAGAATGGTGCTGACATTTCAAATCTGACTCTGGCTCAGGTTAAACAATATTCTCAGATGACTTCGGCATTCGATCAGTCGCTGAAAAACAACATAAATGCCGCCACATCATTGACAGGTGTTAGGTCACTGCTGACCGATGCCAACGGAAAGCCTCTTGACTTTACCGATGCTGAACTTGCCGAAAGAGGTCTGACGCGACACGACTTCATTATGCAGGTAGGACAATCAGCATTGCGAGGGGGCAAATTCTGGGCCAACATGTCATTACCTTTGGATAATAACGGAACAGTGTTCTATGCTTTTGGAGGTGTCAGCTATCGAAAAGGTGATGCCGGTGGTTTTTACAGGCTTCCTAACCAAAACAGAACTTTCACGGCTATCTATATCAATGGTTTCCTTCCCCATATTCTAACTGATATCAAAGACAAATCGCTTTCCTTTGGTATTAAAGGAAAAGCCAGAGGCTGGGATGTTGATTTCAGCAACACTTTCGGAACCAACAGTATGATGTACACCGTTGATCATTCGCTGAATGCTTCACAACTAAATGCTTCACGTACCAGCTTCAATTCAGGAGGATTTTCGTTTTCACAAAACACGACCAATCTGGATGTTACCAGACGATTTGGTGATATCATGTCCGGGCTGAATATTGCTTATGGCAGTGAGTTCAGAATTGAGAATTATCAGATTGTTGCCGGAGAAGTAGCTTCTTACGCTACCTATGATACTTTGGGACAGGTTATTACTTCGCCTACCCAGGTAGCTCCTGTTGACTTTTTTGGAAGATCCAGACCAGGTGGCGCACAGGTGTTCCCCGGCTTCCGTCCTTCTAACGAGCTGTCGAAATACAGGAACAGTATTGCTTTTTATGCTGATGTGGAAGCTAATTTCTCAAAAAGGTTTATGCTTGATGGAGCCGTTCGGTATGAAAACTACAGTGACTTTGGTTCAACTATCAACGGCAAACTTGCCGGACTTTACAAATTAAGCAAAAGCGTAAATCTCCGTGCCTCTTTAAATACAGGTTTTAGGGCTCCTTCATTACAGCAGATTTATTTTAACTCCACTTCCACACTTTTCAACGATGTGGGTATTCCCGAAGAAGTGGGCCTGTTTGCTAACAACAGTAAAGTTGCCAAGTTGCTTGGTATTCCTAAACTTAAACAAGAATTATCACAAAGTGTGAGTGCTGGTTTTACGGTTAATATTCCTTCGGCATTTATTAAGGTAACTGTTGATGGTTACTTTATTGCCATACAAAACAGAATCGTTTTGACCGGACAGTTTAAGCCTACTACGCCTGACTTGGTACAGTTGTTCCGTATGGCCGGAGCTACCAAAGCTGCATTCTTTTCCAACGCAATTGATACGCATTCACAAGGCGTCGATATTGTTATTGATAATAATCTAAGCTTTGGGAATCATCTCACTTTGAAAAATACTTTGTCGGGAACATTCTCAAAAACTGTCAGGGTTGGCAGCATTCACGCTTCTCCTATTTTGGAAGAATCCGGTCAGATCAACACCTATTTTGACGAAAGAGCTGCCATTTTTCTTGAAAAAGCAGTTCCGCATACAAAAATTAACCTGAGTAACATGTTTACGGCTAAAAACTGGCACTTTTTCCTGAGAAATGTCTATTTTGGTAAAGTCACGGAAGCCAACAATATTGCTGCAAGACAGCAGGTTTTCAGTGCAAAGGTGATTACTGACTTTTCGGTGGGATACAACATCACTAATAGTTTAAGCTTTACCATTGGTGCTAATAATATTTTCGATATTTATCCCGATGAAAACATTGCTGCAAACCAGAGTTCGGGAAGATTTATCTGGTCCAGAAGATCACAGCAGTTCGGTTTTGCCGGCAGGTTTGTCTTTGCCCGCCTGCGTTTCGATCTGTAAATTTATACTAATCTGTTCAAATATTGTTCAAAAACAGCCTTTTTGCATTAGCAGAAAGGTTGTTTTTGTTTTTTTATCTTCGCCATAATTTATCGTAAACACTTATACCTCAGTTTATGCCGATACACTCTTTCTTTTTGGTAATAAAATATAACTATTTATCTTAATATGCATGTATTTTCATACATAAGAATATTTATCTTTACATGCGAAGAATCTAATCAGAGAAGATAAACGCTCCTAACAGAATGCAAAACAACTATTCAAATAACAGCGTTATTCGTAAAAAAGCAGTGCCACTTATTTTACAGCAGCTTCTTGTTGCTTCTCTTCTTGTTAATTGTCAGCAAAATTTCTTTCACGTCAATAATAATTCAAATCAGCGAACCGTGCGGATAGAATAGGCTTTTTACATAATAACGAATCTTATTAAAAGGCTTATGAAATCTTTCGTAAGCCTTTTTTGTTTAACCAAAAAAAAATACAATGAAAAAGAATTGAAGTTATTATCCAACAACAAAATTTGAGGAGGAAAAAATTAGCCTTGACAGAAGTTGACATTGATTTATTTTTCTTCCGTAAGATTTGGTACATAGGACAAAACCTGTGAAGGAAGATCATTTAGAATTGTTGTTCTATGAAACTCATGAGCGTATTATGCTTTCCATGTATTGCACGTAATCAAAATATGGAGAAAAATTGTGGCAGCTATTACGGAGGCTGGGGGGAATCAGTGAAATATGGAGTGGGTTTTCCTGGATTCTCTCGAACAAGCCTTTAGGATTCTTACAAGAGAATCCGGAAATGAAGTTTTATATATATAAAAATCAAGGAATAACTTAAAAACAAGAGAACTTATGGATCATACAATAATTTTAGAAGTATTGGCACAACCTTATAAAGTATTAAGTGAACCTGTCAATACTACTAATATTTTAACCAAAGTAACTTTAAGTGGTAAACCCGGTTAATTCACAAATTGATCTGTTGCGAAGCCAAACTGCTTTGATTAAAGACCATGCTCAATTTCCGATTCTCCAAATAGCTAAGGCTTTTGCTGCAAGTCGAAAATCTGAGCTCACCTTTACTCTTCGTATTTTGACTTCTCAGGACGAAAAGCTTATGAATTAATCAGGTTAAATTCCTGGACACTCCTCAGGGTCTGAAATAAATATGTTTTAAAACAAGTTTATTAAGTACCTCGATGACTCTGCCTCCGGGTAGTTTGTTGAAGTTATTAAAAGTTAAAATAATCAGTTAAAGGTTTTTAAAAAATGATTGAATTTTAATAAACTCATTCCTTTTTTCCTTTGTGCGTTGGGAATGCTGATAATCATTTTTCAAAACCCTATTTGGGCTAATAACCTTTGATAACGTTGATTCAAAAAATCACAAAATCAAAAATAATTCTATAAAAGACATAATTATTAATTAAAAATAATTTAATCATGAAAAAGTATATTTACTTATTTGTGCTACTATTTTTTGTAGCAGGTTCTGTTTTTGCACAGACGATTAAGGTTAAAGGAACCGTAACCACCGGGAATGGGAACAGCTTACCCGGAGTTTCTATTCTAATTAAAGGAACAACACGGGGAACAACTACTGACCTGCATGGAAAATACAGTATCGAAGTGAAAAAAGGTGCTGTTTTACAGTTTTCGTACATTGGTTTCGACACGCAGCAAATTACTGTTGGCAATTCTACAGACATCAATGTTGTTATGAAATCCGGAGTTTCATTAAGTGAGATTGTTGTAACGGGAACAAGGTTTGGTGGGAGAACTGCTCTCGAAACGGCTGTGCCCGTGGATATTATTAATGTAAAAGCCATTAAAACTGTTGTGGCACAGACTGGTCTTGCTCAGCTAATGTCTTATGCAATTCCATCATTCACCTCAAATGTTCAAGCCATTGAGGATGGTACTGATGAGGTAGACCCTGCCTCCCTGCGTGGCCTGGCCCCCAATCAGGTACTGGTGTTAATTAATGGTAAAAGAAGGCATCCTTCTTCACTGATCAATATTGCCGGCTCTTCTGCCGACGGTGGTGTTGGAACTGACTTAAACGCTATTCCGGCAGAAGCCATTCAAAGCATTCAGGTTTTGCGCGACGGTGCTTCAGCACAGTATGGCTCCGATGCCATTGCCGGTGTTATAAATATTATTCTGAAAAAGAATACCCATGGCCTTTCATATAGTATTACGCAAGGAACTTATGCATCAAAAAATTCAAATGCGCTTACGGGCGGCTTCGATGGCCCTTCCACTAATATAAGTGCCAATTATGGGGTTGGTATTGGAAAAAAAGGAGGATTTATAAATCTTACAGGCGAATTTTCCTATCGTGATTATTACAACCGAATGAAAAGTTTTACAGGCAATATTTTCAATGGTTACAATGCTATTGAATGGCAAGCTCACCAAGCAGGTGCAGATATTTCAAACTTGTCGCTGGCACAACTCAAACAGTATTCACAGTTGACTTCGGTGTTCAGCCCGGCTTTAAAAAGCCAGATTAATAATGCCGGATCAATTGATGCTGTTCGTTCGCTACTGGAAGACAGCCACGGAAATCCAATAGATTTCACCGACGCCGAATTGGCCGAAAGAGGACAAACACGTGCAGATTATAAAATGGTGGTGGGACAATCTGCTATCAGAGGAGGTAAATTCTTTGCCAATATGTCTATTCCGGTCGGAAAACACGGAACTGAAATATATGCTTTTGCAGGTGCCAGTTACCGCAACGGAAATGACCCCGAATTTTACAGACTTCCTGACCAGGCAAGAACCTATACCCCAATGTATATTAATGGGTTTCTTCCTCACTTACTCACCGATATTAGAGATAAATCTCTTACAATGGGTATCAAAGGTAAATCCAGGGGCTGGAACATTGATTTCAGCAATACAATCGGAGGCAATAGCATGCGATACACAGTCGTTCACTCGTCAAATGCTTCGCAACTAAGTGCTTCACGTACCAGTTTCGACGCTGGAGGATTCGCATCTTCACAAAGTACAACCAACCTTGATGTGAATAAGCATTTTGCCAATATTATGTCGGGTTTAGATGTTGCCTATGGAGCTGAATTCCGCCTGGAAAGCTACCAGATTTTTGCAGGAGAAGAAGCCTCCTATGCTACTTACGACACTTTAGGGCAGCCGATTACATCATCGCGTCAGGTAGCGCCTGTTGATTTTTTCGGAAGGTCACGTCCGGGTGGCGCACAGGTATTTCCCGGTTTCCAGCCAGCCAACAAATTGTTGAAATTCAGGAATAGTATCGCCGGCTATGCAGATGTGGAGGCTAACTTCTCTAAAAAATTTATGCTTGATGGCGCTATACGCTACGAAAATTACAGCGACTTTGGTTCAACCATTAATGGCAAACTGGCCGGACGATACAGTATAACTAAGGACATTAATCTTCGTGCCTCCGTTAACACCGGTTTCAGAGCACCATCCTTACAGCAGATGTATTTTAACTCAACCTCTACACTCACCAGTACCTCCGCGGCTCTCGTACAGGTAGGCCTTTTCTCAAACGACAGTAAAGTGGCACACTTGCTTGGTATTCCTAAACTTAAACAGGAAGTTTCACAAAGTGTCAGTGCCGGTTTTACAGCAAACATTCCTGCCCTGTCTCTTAAAATGACCGTTGACGGCTACTTCATCGCCATTCAAAACAGAATCGTTTTAACCGGACAGTTTAGTGCTACTACCCCCAATCTGGTTCCGTTGTTTCACCAAGCCGGCGCCAAACTGGCAACATTTTTTACCAATGCCATTGACACCCATTCAAGAGGGCTTGATATCGTTTTGGAAAACAACCTGAGATTGGGAGAGCATGTACATTTGAAAAATACCTTGTCCGGAACTTTTTCAAGAACAATAAGAGTTGGCGATATTCATGCGTCTAAAATATTGGAAGAATCAGGCCAGGCGGATGTTTATTTCGGTAAGTTATCTAAAATCTATCTTGAAAGTACAACACCTCACACGAAAATCAACCTGAGCAACCTGCTTTCCGTGAAAAACTGGTACTTTTTCCTGAGAAATAATTATTTCGGTTCTACCACTTCTGCGGTTGACCCCGATTTCACACAAATATTTAGCCCTAAAGTGATTACTGACTTCTCAGTAGGATATAACTTTACTAACAATTTAAGCTTTACCCTGGGTGCAAGTAATATTTTTGACGTCTATCCTGACAGAGCTCTTGCCCACAATACACTTAACGGTAGGTTCTTATGGGCCTGGAGATCCATACAGTTCGGTACCGGTGGCAGGTATATTTTTGCCAGTCTGCGTTTCAAGATGTAAGCCGAACAAATCTTTCTAAATATTATGAAAAACAGCCGTTCTGCGTCAGCAGAACGGCTGTTTTTACTTTTACTCCTACCGGCGTTTTACTTTATTCTTCTCTGGAAATCATCTTTCACAAAATAAAAAAATCCGATTCATAAACTGAACCGGATTTTAGCGCCTCCACCAGGACTTGAACCTAGGACCCTCTGATTAACAGTCAGATGCTCTAACCAACTGAGCTATGGAGGCATGATTTTCTTTGAATGAGTGCGCAAAGATAGAGAATAATTTTTATTTGCAAATATTTTAAATTTTTTTTTTCGACTTTCAGCTTTCAGCCCGGACCTTTACATTTAATAAGTTGTTTAAAAAAAAAAATTCAAAGTTCTGATTTTAACCGGATTTCTGATACTTTTAACTATTCATTCCTCTAAATAGAAATAGTTGAAAAACAAGCAGATAAAATATCAGAAAATTGTCATCCTTTTTTTATTGATGCTTGGAATAATTTGCGCTATACCTGTTTTTGCACAGGAACAGCTGTTGAGTAACGTTAAGATAAGTGTTACTTTTTCGTCTGCTTCCACCTCGGTCAAAGCAGCGTTTACTTATCTGAAATATAACAAAACGTTTGCACTTGTCCTGCAGGCCGATGACGCCACCACTGATGTTTATAACAAAGTTTTTCCGTTTTTTGCCGGTCAGAACGGTAATCCCGGCCTTTTTATGACTGATGGCACAGGAAACAATGTGCCTTTTTCCATGGAGGTCAACCATTTCACTTTGAAATCAGGTAAGGATGTTCATGAAACGGATACTACATATTATCTCAGCTGGAAGAAAATCAGTGACCTTTGGCAAAAGGGTTACAGCATTGACAACCGTGGTTTTGTTGATCCGGCTTATGGCTCAGCACAGGATTATCAGGTACAGCGCAACGTAAGTTATACTATAAAGATGACAGCGCCTTTTACCAGGGGTGGCATTACTATGGATACTTATGTTTTGCCGTCGAATGGTACTGACCAAATGGTTCCTGCCCGTAATGTCGGATATATAGCCTTTTTCAGTAATTCTTCCTTTGATCTTAACACCAACCCTATAGACCTCACTTCGGTAAAACCTTTTTTTTCTCCGCCACGTCTTTTTCAAAGAGACGAGATTGATAATACTTTGTTTGATAAAGTGAAAGTCATGGCTTCGCAAAGCGTAAACAAGCACTACTGGCTGGGTGTTTATAACTTCCGTAAGTTCGGCGTTTCGCCTGATATCTCTTTCGACTCTTTCAAAAGCCAAATGGATCAAATTGCTGCTGCTTACGGAAAGGATGGTGCCGATAATATCTGGGTTGCGGGCGACCAGGAAGTGTTTGAGTATCTTTTGCTAAAAGAAAAAACGTTGATCGTTACCAGTACGCTGGACAATGTAACTCAAATTAGTTTTGTGGGTAACCAGATACCGGGAAACCTGCACTGGTATGCGCTTACGCTGATGGTTGTCGGCGAAAAGCCCATAACTGCTGTCAATGTGCAGGGGGCTGCATCCACCCACACAATACATGGCGATACTGCCCTGATCAATTTCTCCTGGAGCGGACGTATTATAGAGCCGGAAGGAGAGTTGGCGGCAAAATATATCCTGCTGGCAAAAAATGACACCACCAGTACAGCTAATTCTCTTATTGCTTCTGACTATGTGGATGCCATTCAAAATCCCGATACTTTGATTAAATATCACGATAATCTTTGTGCGCTGAATATTTCTTCACTTAATGTGTATTGCAGCTATCGTTTCACTGTCCCGTCCGATACCATTTGTCTCGGAGATACTGCTCAACTGAAAGCGCCTGAGGGTATGAAACATTACCTATGGAATACCGGTGATACGGTTCAAAGCATCCGGGTTTCGCCATCGCAAAATACCCAATATTGGGTTAAAGTAACTACTGCGAAAGATAAAACCGGCCGAGATACCACCGTAATAATTGTAAAACCGGTTCCTGTTTTTGACCATATCTCCGATACGGTGGTCTCCCGTCCGGGAGCCGATACTCTGCTTTGGGCTTCAGGCGGCTATACTGGTTATTTGTGGAGCACAGGTGCAACCGACACGTCTATTCTCGTAAACCCGGTACGAAATACACCTTATTGGGTGAAAGTTACCGGTGCCAATGGTTGTAGTACAACACAAAATTTTCTTGTTACACCCGATTATAATTATAATATTGACTTTAAATACGATACGGCTTGCTTTGGGGGTAGTACGACACTTATTAATCTCTCCACCGGCAAGGATAGCCTGTTGCAGGTTTCGTGGGATTTGAACATGGATGGAAAATATGATGATGCCATCGGTGACACGGTTGTTTATACTTTTCCAAAACCGCAGCTTTGGTTAGTGGGGATGCGGTTGTCTTTTAAGTCGGGAAATATTTTGCTGAAAGTTCATCAGGTTCCGGTGGGCGGCAAACCGACGGTTGACTTTACCTATTCCGGGCTTTGTTCTACGGAAGGCAATACGCTTTTTACAGATAGTACAAAGCTAACCTTTGGCAGTATCATTACGCGGTATTGGGATTACGGCGACAACCGTTCCGAATTTCGGCCCAACATCTATGCATACCATCAATACTATCCGGGTGATTATACAGCAAAACTGATAGTAACCACCTCTTACGGCTGTGTGGATTCGTTGTCAAAATCCTTTACCATTTACGGCTCTCCTGACATTGCGGTTCTGCGTAAAGACGGATCGCAGGTTTATTATAATGATACGGTAACGTTCAACCAGGGCGACAGCGCCTATGTTCAGGTTAAAAATCCGACGAACTACGACTCCATCATCTGGCCGCCACATGTTCTGTCTCCTGATTATTATGTGAAGACCCCGGGAAAATATACCGTCAAAGCATATATAAATATTTGTCCCGGAACATCGACATTTTACGGAGTTGCTGTCGGTGGTGGAATACCCGTAACTTCTGCACGTGCCATGCCCTTATTCACACCAAACGGAGATGGATATAACGACAAATGGGTGGTGAATGACAAGGAAATAGTCAGTCCGTTTCGTCTGCGCATATATAACCGTGCCGGTAGTCTGGTCTATTCGTCAGAAAATTACAATAATGACTGGAAAGGCGATTACAATGGAAACCCATTACCACAAGGGACTTATTATTACGTGATTATCGATAAAGCAGGTAAAAAATATACAGGAGCGTTAAGCATCATCCGCTGATGAAGAAAGTGCTGACACATATCATATTTCTGTTCCTGCTTTTTGGTGGCGGGCTGGCGGCACAACAGGCTCCGCTTACCACTCAATACCTTTTCAATCCGTATGCGCTAAACCAGTCCATGGCCGGTTATTTTGATTATCCGGAGCTTTATCTTAATTATCGCCGCGAGTGGACGAACATTGCCAATGGCCCCCGTACGGTACGCATGAATGGGTTTGGGAGTATTTATAAAGACAAAATGTGGCTCGGTGGTGAGGTTTATATGGACAGAACAGGTGTTATTTCACAGTTTAAAGCAAGTATCAGCTATTCCTATGTCTTGCAAACTGGTGCAGACCAACGGATTTTCTTTGGCGTGTGGGGGAACTTTTTTCAAAACTCGGTCAGCCTCTCCGACATGACAGGTATCGACCCTAATGATCCGTTGCTGAATGGTGGAAGCAAGGTGAACGGAACCTCTTTCAACGCCGGATTTGGCATCGATTACAACTGGCAGGGCCTGAATGTGGGGTTCGCCATGCCCAATGCGTTACCGGACAACAGCTATTACAATAATTCTAAAAAGTTGGATTTTAAAATGCAACGCGAATTTCTTTTCCATATCTCTTATCTTTTCTATCTTACTGATGGCTGGCAGCTTCAGCCTGTTGCCGTTTACCGGAAAACAAAAAATATGCCAGGCAATTTTGAAATTTCTGCTATGACCATTTACCGGAAACAGGTTTGGGCAGGACTGCTTTACCGCAATACCGGTGCTATTGCGGTAAATGTTGGCGGATACATCGGTTACGGCTTTGCCTTGAATTATTCGTTTGAGTTTGGGACAGGAGGTATCAACCAAGGGATTGGCAGTACGCACGAAATAACACTTTCTTATCGTTTTGGTCAACAGAATAGAAATTATTTTGAAAACAAAAACAGAGTAAATTTCAGCCGTTACCAGAGGCGAAATACCTACCGGCAACGTATTCCCAAAATTATAGAATACAGATAGAAAGGTGGAAATGAAACTATATTATGAGAAGTTATGCATTTTTATAACTCTTTTTTTTATAGGAGTGGCAAATTTAACTGCCCAACAAACCCGTCCGCCCGGCATTGACTCCGTAGTAGTGATTTTTAAAAACCCACCAGTTGTAACCTTGCAAAAAGCACCACTTAAATACAATAAAGCTTTCGCCATGAGCTTTCAAATGGATGATGCCCTCAGCGACATCTATAAAAAAGTTTATCCGGTTTTTCATGGAGATGGAATAGTTCCCGGACTGACTTTTACGGATGGATGCGGACACACAATTACTTTTAAGATGTCATCTGCCATTTACATTTTTAGTAGTAACAATAACACTGATATCCTGAATCCGGATGATCCTTATCACGATGCCAGCAAACTCACCTGGCCTCAATTGGACACGCTCTACCGGAATCATTGGGGAATTGAGAATCATGGACTTTTTGATAATCCCGATCTCAGTTCGCCCGAAAAAATTGAATATGCTTTTCAACGGACCGAAAGTTATTCCCGGCGCAAAATTTCCGATTCTGTTGCTTTTAAAAGTTTTGTTATCCCTAACGGAGACGAAACTTACATATCGTATCTCTCTAGGAATCATTATCATGCAGCCATTAATCAGGGACACGATGCCTCATGGATCGGTTATGGAGAATTGGGTTTTAACGTGGGGGACGATACTATCAATTGGCTGAAACCGACAAAATTGAATCGTTTGTTTTTGTACAGCGATTTCAAGAAGTCGGCCGATACACTGTATGCTCACAGCCGTCGCAGCGTACACGAATGGCTGCTTTCGGGCATGCATACCCTTCCGGGAAATTTTATCGCAGAGATGGAAGAAATTTACAACACTTATGGTAAACCGGGTCTCGACAACATATTGCTGGCTCCCGATGACGAAATCCTGGATTATTTTGCCGTGAAGCAGGCAATCCAACTGCATAAAACCATGAAAGGCAACCGGATGACGATAACTTTTTCGGGCAACATTCCCACTGACCGGTTGTTTTATGCGCTTTCGCTGAATGTGTTTGCCGACCAGCTCATCGATTCCGTTTCTGTTTTCGGCACCCGAACGTATGCCTATTCAGGCGTGGGAAAAGATACTGCCCTCATTAATATTTCGTGGGATGGGCGCTATTACCCTGCTCCTGAAATGTTAGCCGATTCGTTTACCCGTCAGGCAATGGCTACCGGTTCGGAATGGAAAGCACTCGTAGCCATGGATTATGTGAAATTATTGCCCCTGGGGACCACAAAAATCAGGTTGCAGGATTCCCTTTGTTCGCTGGATCAGTCGGGGTGGTCGGTAAAATATGACGATGGCTTTTGTAATTTGGTTCATCTCGGGCCTGATACAACACTTTGCCCCGGCGACAATCTGATTTTGTCAGGACCTGAAAACATGTCGGTTTACACCTGGTATCAAAACGGAACAGTTTTTAGTACGGCTCCGGAAGTGACTGTCGTGCCCGATACGGCAACAACTTTTGTCCTAAAAGTTAAAGACCTTTCCGGTAACGAAATGAGCGATACACTGAACGTTTCTCTTTTTTCCGTTCCGAAGGTGAAACTGGGAGCTGATACCGGTATTTGTGCTGGAAGTTTTCTCTCCTTTTCCGCTCCTGCAGGTGATTATTCTTATCGCTGGAACAACGGTGATACCACGGCTTCTATAACGATTTATCCATTCTCCGATACCCTTGTTTTTCTTACCGTTACTACGCCACAATCTTGTACCACTTCCGATTCGGTGCTGGTGTTCTATCATTTGTCTCCGGTTGTTTCCATTCCACAGGACAGCACTTCTTATTGTTTCGGTGATAGTGTTCTCCTAACGGCAAATAGCAAAGATTTGGAATTATCATTCCAATGGAATACCGGCGATACTTCTTCCTCCATAATATTTCTACCTGCAATCCCGGACACAACTTATCAATTTTCGGTAACGGCAACATCTTCAGCTGGATGTATAACCAAAGATACGGCACACCTCTTTGTCCTACCTCAAATTCCTGGTTTTCGAATCGGAACCGACACCAGCCTTTGTGCCGGGAGCAGTGTTTCACTAAAGGCGCCAAGCGGTTATTACACCTATCACTGGAGTACCGGTGACACCGCTTCGTCCATAACCATTTTTCCGGTTTCTGACACCACGGTTTCCCTGACTATTTATACGCCTGAGTTATGTCCTGCCTCCGATTCCGTTAAAATAACGTATAACCTTCCGCCTGTCATCACCATTCCACAGGACAGTTCAACCTACTGTTTCGGAGACAGTATTTTCCTGACTGCTGCCGCAGAGGGTTCCGGTATTTCTTATCAATGGGATACGGGCGACACAACGGATACCATTGTTGTAAAGCCTTTAACGCCCGACACAACCTTTGTGTACTCTGTTAAAGCCCTTTCATCGGAAGGTTGCGTGACGCAGGATACAGCGCACATCTTCATTTTGCCTGCGGTAGCGGTAAAAATGGATGCAGATAGTCTGAAAACATGTGATAATCAATCGATAACGGTTTCCTCTACACCGCTTCAGGGAGACTTTATTTCCTACACGTGGATTTTTGATAGAGATACAGCGGTAACGGAAACGCCTTTTTTTTCTGTTAATAAACCAGCTGTTTCAAACTGGATTCGGGTTAAGGCTGCCAACCTGTCCGGCTGTTTTGCCACAGACAGTACCTATTTGAACACCATTACCTATCCCAAAATTATTATTCCGGGCGACACCGGAGTCTGTTCAGGCGACAGTTTGCATCTTTTAGGAAGAGGGGGGTCCCTTTTTTACTGGCTTCATGGTGTCGATACTTTGTCATCAGATTCTGTTTTAAACGTCGTGCCCTCTCAAGAGACAACATACTATGCCATAAGTGGTTTCGATTCGCTTTGTATGAGTCGCGACAGCCTGACCGCTTCCCTTATTCCACTCCCGAAAACGAGAATTAGCAGGAGTAACGCTCCGGTTTGTATGAATACGTCCCTGACACTGACGGCTACCGGCGCCGACCGGTATCTTTGGCTACCGGGCAATGTGACCGGAGATACGTTTTTCATAAAACCGGTGGATACACTTGCTGTTTATCTGACCGGTACGAGCACGGGAGGGTGTGTAGCAACGGATAGCCTTACACTTTCGCCGGCGCCGTTACCGGAAACCCGCTTCTCCGGGTTAATGCTTTCTTACTGCGAAAATGATCCGGTGGTAACACTTCACGGCGAGCCTCAGGGCGGTATTTTTTCGGGCAGTGGCATGAATGCAAATATTTTTTCTCCTGATTTGGCCGGCCCGGGAGACCATGCCATCTCTTACATTTATACCTCTCCGGACGGTTGTGCCGGAAAAACAGAAAAAAAGGTGTTTGTTTACGGCCCTGTTCCGGTAATTCATTTACAGCCGGAGGATACAACATTACGTCCCGATGGCTTTGTTCGTTACAATGCGGGTCCCGGATTTGATGATTATTACTGGAATACCGGCAATATAACTCAAAAAATCAAAGTGAATTACGGTGACTTTCCAATTGGTACCCATATTATTCGTGTTGTGGGTGTTATCGGTGGTTGTTCCAGTGTGGATAGCGCCATAGTTACTTTTGCAAACCCGACTGGAATTTTTAATCCACGTATTGCCCCATTGAAAATTTACCCCAACCCGACACACAAAATGGTCGCCCTTTCCTTCCACGGCAACGGAAAGCCTTTCCGTCTGGAAATTTTTGATGCGCGGGGCAAAAGAATTTTTGTGAAACAACAGGAAGCCTGTTTAGGAAATTGTTCCTCGAAATTTGATATATCCAGCTTGAAATCAGGGATTTATTATGTCTGGCTACACAACGAAACAGCTTCATACTTTTCAAAACTCATTGTTCAATAAAAATTTTCACCTTTGCAAAAAAAATAATAGCACATGAAGATAATAGGAATAGGAAACGCCCTCGTGGACGTATTGACGCAATTGGAGGATGACAATTTATTAAGAGAGCTGGACCTCCCCCGCGGAAGCATGCAGTTGGTAGATGCGACACGTTCGGCACAAATTCAGGAAAAAAGTAAAAACCTGAAAAAGCAGATGGCTTCGGGTGGTTCCGCTGCCAATACCATCCACGGACTAGCCAAGATGGGTATGGAAACTGCTTTTATCGGTAACGTCGGCAAAGATGAAACCGGAAGATTCTTTGAAGAAGATTTGAAAAAAAGCGGAATTAAACCGGTATTGTTTTACTCCGGTTCCCCTTCGGGCCTTGCCAACGGAATGATTTCTCCCGATGGTGAACGTACTTTCGGTACTTTCCTTGGTGCTGCACTGGAACTTTCGGCTGACATGCTTTCCATAAGTAATTTTGAAGGATACGATTTCCTGCATGTGGAAGGCTATCTTGTACAAAACCACGAACTACTCGAGACTATTTTAAAACTTGCCAAAGAAGCCGGTTTAAAAGTCTCTCTTGATCTCGCCAGTTACAATATTGTGGAGGAAAATATTGATTTTCTGTATGATATGGTAAAAAACTATGTGGATATTGTTTTCGCCAACGAAGAAGAAGCCAAAGCCTTTACCGGTAAAGCACCTGAAGAAGCATTGACCGATATTGCCAAAATAACCGACATTGCCATTGTGAAAGTCGGCAGCAGGGGTTCTATGATAAAACGGGGAGACACTATGACCCGCATTTCGCCTATCGAAGCACATCCGGTAGATACCACCGGCGCCGGCGATTTGTATGCTTCCGGTTTTCTTTATGGTTTGGCCAATAACCTTGGCTTTGAAAAAGCAGGTTCCCTTGGCTCGTTGCTTGCCGGCACTGTCATCGAAGTGGTTGGCGCTAAGTTTGGCGCGGATAAATGGCAGGAGATCAGGGAGAAAATATAAACCTCATCTATCAAATTAAGAGAGAAAGATTTTCTTCTTTCTCTCTTAATTTGAAAAACAGGAATTATTTTCCAGCCATTAAAATGAGATGCCAAAAATCAAAAATACATTTTTTGTTTGAGGATTTGTAATTAAAGAGGCCGTGAATGATGTTGAGTAATCTGTGGTGATTTTTACTGATTTAGAAGCGGTAATTCCTAAATTAACGATTCCGCGTTTTTCTCCGTAATACCCGGATTCGCCTACAAAACCAGTGGCGGCATTTGCTTTTTCAGGCTTGCTTAAAGTTCCTCCCAGGAACAGACTGATGTCCACATTCTGAACGGAGGCATTATAAGCCAGCTCGAAATAATTGGAGTATTGGATTCCTGTTTTCTGATTAAAATCGAGACTTGCAGGGTCGTTATTCAATCGAATGGCATCTGCCCCGAAAAGATTCACGTAGGCACTAAAGGAAAAGGGTATTTCTTTCGTGCCATTAAAGCTCACACCCACTTCATAAATATGGCCGGTACTGTTTTTGTTGTAATTAAAATAATCATAGGGAGCATCTTCGGTTGGAAAATAGTAATCGGTGATAACTGCTGTAAAGATATCATTGAGAAATGAATAGCTTAAACTTAAGTCCATTTCCTGAGATGGGTTTATTCCACCGAGCGAATAGGCTCCCCAGGCGTTAATTACAAGATTACCATAAGAAGCGGACAGGCTGGGTTGTAAACTGGGCGAATTGCCCCCATATTGGGTGCCGCGCCACACATAGCGGCTATATAAATCGGCACCAAACTCTATTTTGACTTTGTTTTTAGCATCGGTACTCTGAGCGATTATATGGCTATTTATTCCGAATAAAATAGCAAATAATAATAAGGTAAGTAGTGAATGTTTCATAAGATGAAATATTTTAGATAAATAAATAATTGATTTTATTGTGTTGAATCAGGGCAAATTCTGATATAATAATTATAGGGACTTCTAATTGGAATTAAAGTATAGCTTTCGGGCATTCATGCCCGAAAGCTATACAAGAATGTTAATTTAAAACCCTAATTGTAGGCAGTTTCGCCGTGTTCGTAGATATCAAGCCCTTCTTCTTCAATTCTTTTGGGAACCCTTAATCCAATGGCCAAATCCAACCCTTTGAATAATAAATATCCCACTCCGAAGCCCCAGGCCGCTACGGCTGCTACGCCAATAAGCTGGGAAATTAACAAGCTGCTGTCCCCTCCATAAAAAAGGCCTCCTTTTTGTGCAAAAAAGCCAACCAATAACGTTCCCAGAGCTCCACTGATTCCATGAACGGAAACAGCACCTACGGGATCGTCAATATGAAGAACATTGTCAATAAAAGTTACAGCATACACCAGGACGCCGCCGGCAATCAGCCCTATGAAAACAGCTCCGGCAGGAGAGATTACATCACAGCCTGCAGTAACGGCCACCAATCCGGCGAGAGCCCCATTCAGGGCAAAACTTAAACTGGGTTTTTTGTAACGCCACCAACTAATTAATAGTGCTGCCACTGTTCCGGCAGCTGCTGCGAGGTTCGTGGTAACAAAAATATGTGAAATGGCTCTGGCGTTGACGATACCAGAAGCAGCAAGCTGTGAACCGGGGTTAAAGCCAAACCATCCAAACCAAAGAATAAAAACTCCAAGTGCTGCATAAGTCAGGTTATGGCCGGGAATGGCCGTTGCACGTTTACCCTTATATTTCCCCAGGCGCGGCCCCAACACCATAGCGCCAGCCAGTGCCATCCATCCTCCGAGTGAGTGCACGGTAGTAGAGCCGGCAAAATCATGAAAAGGAGTGGCCATTTGTGAAAGCCATCCGCCTCCCCAAATCCAATGCCCTGAAATGGGATAAATGATTGCCGTAACAGCTATAGAATAAAAAAAATACGCCCTGAATTCGGTGCGCTCTGCCATAGCACCCGAAACGATGGTTGCAGCCGTGGCGGCAAATACTGTTTGGAAAATTAAAAAAGCTTCCGGTGGCAGGCCTCCACTCCAGCTTCCGGTGGAGAAAAAGGCAGGCATGCCAATGATCCCCCATTTATCTAAACCAAACATTATGGTAAAGCCGATAGCCCAAAAAAGCAATGACCCTACTGCAAAATCAATTAAATTCTTCATCAATATGTTCACTGTATTTTTTGAGCGCGTAAAACCGGCTTCCACCAACGCAAATCCTGCCTGCATTAAAAATACCAATGCCGCTGCCAACAAAACCCAAACAGTATCTATAGATATGCCTAACGCGTTGTTAGACTGTGCCAATGTTTGTAATGTAATAGTATGATCCATAATATATTAATTTTTATTGTTAATCTTCAGTCCCTTTTATGTATAATGCGTCGTTTCCGGTTTCTCCGGTGCGTATCCGATAGGCTTGTTCGATGGGCTCCACAAAAATTTTCCCATCACCTATTTCACCGGTCCTGCCGGCTTCCATTATGGCTTTTGCTGTTTTGTCCACATTCTTATCCCGCACAATGATAGAAATCATAATACGTTCTATGGTACTGGTGTCATAAACAACGCCACGATAAGCGCGCTCCTGCCGGGCCTGTCCTACACCCCGCATTTCCCAGAATGAAAAGAAATCAATACCGGCCTCTGTTAAGGCTTCTTTGACCTCGTCAAACTTTGTTTTCCGAATAATAGCTTCAATTTTTTTCATAGATAATATAATATTAGGTTAAACAAAAAAAAGGCTTATGAGGAAGTTCATAAGCCTTTAAATAAAATTTCTATTGTTAAGGTGACTTACTTTTCCCGATAAGAATTCCGGTTGGAGTTCTGTTGATCCTGCTGTTGACCCTGCTGTTGATTATTGACAACACCTATTCTTGCAACAGTCTGTCCGTAACGCCGGGAATACTGGTTGCTATTTGCAGAAAAAGTAATGAGTGGATTCACTCTAAAGTGATGAGAGATAGTTTCTCCTGATACAAATTCACAGGTAAGAACAAGTAGTTCTGCGAAAGCTGTCTCTGCTTTCGTTACAACTAATCTTATATGTGAAAACCTGTTTTGCATTTGCTAATGAGAAATATCTAATTATTATCAGGTCAAAAATAGACACTTCCATATATAAAAAAGCTGTTTTCCTGTTGGGGAATTTTTATATATACCCATAAAAACAACATTTTTAGCATCGTATTACCCTCAAAATTAGACGTCTATCATGATAAAAACATCTTTAACTTATTTTTCCCGTCTATATTGATGCTCAAACGAAATAATTGATTACAACGTTTGCAACACACTGTATCAGATTCAATAAAAATTGAAAAATTTGGCATTAACGAAGTATTTGCGTGCTATTTGGGGTGTTCTTCGGTCTGCATTTGTAACGCAAACATATTTGAAGTTGTATTTTTATACAGCTTCTATTGTAAAATGCAAAAATGAGAGCGGTATAATCCTGCCATGAGTTCGGCATGGTTCGGCTATACTTGAATTTTGAAATGTAAATTCAAGCAGCCTCAGTATATATTCATAATAATCCTGTAGTAGAAGGATTTGTTTACAGACCGGAAGATTATGTTTATAGTAGTGCAATAGATTATAGCGGTGAGAAAGGTGTATTAAATGATGTTATTGTTGTTAAGTAAAAACCACACGATGCAATCGTGCGGTAGCGGGGGTTTCTTATTTTATGGATTGTAGATTTTACTATTTTTGATATTGATTAGCAACAAGAATAATAATGAAAAAGAAAAAGAATGTCCTTTTGTATGACAAAGACGTGGAAGAAATCAGGGCTATTGCATTGGCACTAGGAACTGAAAAGCTTTCAGAAGAAACTTTGTCAAAAGCCATGCTCATTTCAATAAACGGGAGAAAAGTATTGGCTGATAAATTGGTAATAAAGGAGCGTCTTTTAAAGAAACCTGATTTCACAAAAGTGAAAGATTTAAAAGATGATCCTGAAAAGGAATGGCCAGAGAGTCTATTTGAATCTGAAGAATCTAAATTTGACGATTTACTCAAATCTTTAGATGATGAAAACGATCAACGCGAAACCAAATTATCAGAACAAAATAAAATTGAGTTGATTGACATGGACATTCTATCTGAAAAACTTATTGAGATACAAGGGAAGAGATATTTTGTTAGTGGATTACTTGCAAATACCGAAGACGAATTCAGGGAAATAATGCGCAATGCAAAAATAAACGTTAGAGATAATTTTCCAGAGTATGTGCATCAAATTGAGGATGTTTTTAATTTAATTGAGATACAGTACATTCAAAATTATCATTTTAACGGAGAATACCGGCCAACTCCTATTTTTATATTTTCAGCAGGTAACAATAATGACATAGAATTGTTAGATTATATAAAGAACCTTTGTGAATGTCCTTTTTTCTGTCATAAGCGTACAAAGTTATAGATTTCTAACTATAATCCTGTCCGACTTTCTAAGGGGCTAAAACAAAATCGAACATAAAATAAAGGAGCTCGTTAAACCAAAAATTCAAGAAAATTGTCG
>CAYLSW010000008.1:0-26098 GCA_964386145.1 uncultured Lentimicrobiaceae bacterium
GGGGATGACAGCTTCGTAGTTGGGATATTTCCCGTCGATAAGCCGGCAGACCATGGTGACATCATCAAACTGAAAAATAGCATTGGTATCATTGTATTCCATTTTTATCTCTGTTTCCGAATCATCGGGCATAATATTTTTCAAATGGTTCAAAGGTTTTTTTGGCAGGATAAAGGAAACGGTTTTGTCTGATTTAACATCATGACGCCGATAGCGCACCAGCTTATGAGCATCGGTGGCCACAAAGTTCATGTGATCTAGTTCAATCTCACAATAGACTCCTGACATCACCGGTCGCAGTTCATCGGTACCGGTGGCAAACAGTGTTTTGCCAAAAGCATTCACCAGCATGGAGGCCTCCAGATTAACGGAAACGGTATTTTCCAGCATCGGAATTTGCGGAAACTCGTCGCTGTTGTGGCCAATCAATTTATATTTCCCTTCGCCGGCAAGTAACTGTACTTCCTGAGAATCTATGTCCACGTTAAAAGTAACCGGGATGTTTGGGAAAGTCTTGGTGATGTCCAGTAACATACGGGCAGGGATGGCAATTTTTCCGGGATTCTCGGCCATGTCAACCTGCACCACAACTGTTATGGTGGTCTCAAGGTCAGAGGCGGTGATTTTCAGTGATTTCTCTTCGGAGAGCTCAAACAAAAAATCATCGAGAATGGGAAGCGTGTTGCTGTTGCTCATCACGCCGCTGATTTTTTGTAAACTCTTCAGCAGACTGGCACTTGATATGATAAATTTCATGGTGTTAGAATTTTTTTTCTACAAAAATATTCAAAAGGTAAAAGTAAAAATTTCCGTTAAGTATTTACCTGTTCTTTTAAATAAGTTTTCCACAATAGATGTTAAGTTCTTTTAACCCTTTTAAAATGGTTTTCTTCGCCTCTCCACAGTCTTTGAATGTTTTGCCTGTGCGTATAAAGAAGAAATAGTGCTACCACAATAGAAAAGATAACCCTGCCTGGATGTCTGTCGTGGTAAAGCAGTATGTCGGCAAGTGGAAAGGAGAGTCCGGCAAGCATTGACCCCAGCGATACATAACCGCTGCCAAAGGCCACAATGGCAAAGACCACCACCGGAATCCAAATCACGTTGGGGAAGAGTGTAATGCCCATACCCAGCAATGTGGCCACACCTTTTCCACCTCTGAAAGAGGCAAAGAGAGGATAGACATGACCGATGACTGCGAGAAATCCGGCCAGTATTTGTGCATAAACGGTTTGTGTGTCTCCCCATCCTGCAGGTACAAAATGAGCCATGAGCCACGCTGCCAGAAAACCTTTGAAAACATCCACGAGAATTACCGGAATACCTGCTTTAATGCCCAATACACGGATGACATTGGTGGCTCCGGCATTTCCAGAACCTTCGTTGCGAATATCTAGCTTGTAAAATATCTTCCCTACCCAAACGGCCGTGGGAACAGATCCCAGCAGATAGGCCAGAAGTAGTCCGCTGCTAAAAATTATCCATTGCATCTGTCAAAAATAGGAAAAACCCGTTTACTTCGTTCGGTCTGTTTTGTTGCCGGAGATTTGCCACGGTACATGGTGCCACGTTTGCTCAAGATAGCAGATGCATCAGCCTCTTTCAATAATTTCCAGCAGCTCGCTTAAAATCATGGCAGTAGCGCCCCAGACAATCTTGTTGTTGAGGTAAAAACAAGGGACATCCACCTCTTTGCCGGTGCGGTGGTGAATAGTTTTTACGGTTCGGCAGACAGGGTTGAGAAAATCATCCAACTTTATTTCGAGGATAGCTTTTGTCTCTGTGTTGTCCACCTGAAAATCGGGCTTCTTTGTCACAAACCCAACAAAAGGGTAAACGTCGAAATGACTGGGTGGGATGTACATCTTTGTCAGCTCACCAAGAATTTTCACCTGTCGCGGGTCGATGCCGGTTTCTTCTTTGGCTTCGCGCAAAGCGGTGGCGCGGAGGTCGTGGTCTGACGGGTCAAACTGACCTCCGGGAAAGGCAATCTGTCCGCTGTGAATGCCGTTGTAGGTAGCTCTTTCGATAAGGACAAACCTGATTTCGTCCTGACCCGGATAAAACAGGATAAGTACGGCGCTGGGTTTTGCTTTTTCAGCAATATACAGGGCACGCAGTGCTTCCTGTCTGGTTACGGGAGCCATGGCCATCTGTGCTGCCTGTCCCGGAAGAGGAAGGGCAAGACTTTGCGTTAACCGGTGGATAAATAAGTTGAAATCAGACATCTCTCTTTTCTGTTATTTCAGTTTCTCTCCCAATCCGGTTAAAAAAAAGGCCGGTGAAGAATCTTCTTTAAATTCCTCACCTGCTTTTTGGAATAGGCACGACCTTAAATCCTATACTGTGACCATTTTGTGATTTATTCAAAGCGGAATTCTCTTCATCGGTAAATAATCTTGAATGAATAATAAATCGTAGTCCAAGTGGAATTTCAAGCGAAAAACTAGAGCCTCTTCCTTCTATGATGTCAACAGTTAAATGCGTGTGTTTCCAATATTCAAATTGGTCCTGGTTCATATAATAATTGACACCTTCCACTTGACCAAGCAGAATATCACTATCATCAAGGTACATATCTCCTTCTTCAAGAATCATTGGCGCTGAGCCGTCGCAGCAACCGCCGCTTTGATGGAATATCAAATCACCGTATTTTGCTTTGAGTTGTTTTACAACTTCTTTGGCTCGTTCTGTTATTGCTACTCTTTCATATTTCATATCATTAGATTTAAAGTGTAAAATGATACAGGCTGACCAAATATCCCAGTCAGCCTGTATGTTTTCAATTAAAATCAACTGCTAAAAGAATCCCAGTTTATTCTTGTCATAAGAAATTAGCATATTTTTATTTTGACGATAATGATCCAGCATCATCAAATGCGTTTCTCTTCCAAATCCTGATTTTTTATAACCGCCAAATGGAGCGTGTGCAGAATAATCATGGTAACAGTTTACCCATACTCTGCCTGCTTTTATTGCTCTGGGAATTTGATATAATTGATGTGCATCTCTTGTCCAGACACCCGCTCCCAGGCCATACAAAGTATCGTTAGCAATTTCTATTGCTTCTGCTTCATTTTTAAATTTAGTTACACAAAGAACCGGACCGAAAATTTCTTCCTGGAAGACTCTCATTTTATTCTGCCCTTCTAATATAGTGGGTTGGATGTAAAATCCATTGGATAGCGCTCCGTCCAATTTACAGGCGGCGCCACCTGTGAGGACTTTTGCCCCTTCTTCTTTTCCTATTTCTATATAAGAGAGTATTTTTTCGTATTGGTCGTTAGAGCATTGTGCTCCAATCATTGTATTTATATCATACGGATTGTCTTGGATGGCTGCTTTTGTACGTGCAATAACTTTTTCCATAAAGGCATCATAAATATCCTCTTGCACCAACAATCTTGATGGGCAAGTACATACTTCGCCTTGATTGAAAGCAAATAAAACCGCTCCCTCAACAGCTTTGTCTAAAAACGCATCATCTTTATCCATTACGGAGTTAAAGAAAATATTTGGTGATTTACCACCTAATTCCATAGTAACAGGATTCAGATTTTTAGATGCATATTGCATAATCAATTGTCCTGTAGTAGTTTCTCCTGTAAAGGCAACTTTATTAACACCTGAACTTGAAGCCAGCGGTTTTCCTGCTTCCGGTCCAAATCCATGTATAATATTAAAGACACCCGGAGGAAAAACTTCGGCTATTTTCTCCATAAGCAAGGTAGCGGATGAAGGTGTTTGTTCTGCCGGTTTCAATACTACACAATTACCGGCTGCTAATGCGGGCGGCGCTTTCCACGACAACATTAACAAAGGAAAATTCCAGGGAATAATTTGAGCAACTACTCCCAACGGCTCTTTGATATTTAATGATAAAGTAGTTGCATTCAGCTCGGTAGCCGTTCCTTCTTCTGCCCTGATAACCGAAGCAAAGTAACGCCAGTGATCTACTGCTAAAGGAATATCAGCGGCCAGTGTCTCTCTAATTGGTTTTCCATTATCGCAGGTTTCTACCAAAGCAAATTCTTCAGCATTGGCTTCAATAATATCTGCTACTTTATTGAGTAAAGCTGATCTCTCTCCCACAGAAGTGTTGCCCCAGGCTTCCTTAGCTGCATTTGCTGCTGCAACTGCATTCTCCACATCTTCTTTTTGCGAACGCGGATACTTGGCAATTAGTGAATTATCAATTGGAGAAGTATTATCAAAATACTCCCCGCCTATAGGCGCAACAAATTTCCCATTGATGAAATTCCCATACTTTTCTTTAAATTCTGGCTTTGAATAACCCATATTAATATGATTTTATTTAAATAATACCTACTCTTTTTTAGATTTTCGGTTTCCTCTAATATTTTCCTTTTCATGAATGTCAACAGTCTGGCTATGCTTATGTGTCACACTTTGTTCGTGTATCTTTCTGCTTTACACCAGTGGCGGCACGACATGACGTAAACATCGTGTTGGGCGTTCGTTATTTCTTTTTCAATGTGTAATTTTCCCCAATTTTTTTTAATTCCCAATTTTTATTCAATTTTAGTTGCCAACCATCTCCTTTAATTATTGTGTCTGTAATTTCAGTTGGCTCAGAGACGGTTACTTTATGCCAATTCTTGCCTAATAATGCCCCTTTTTCAACACTTAACCTCCCCCAGTTATCTGTAATTCTAATGTTTGGATAGATTGTTCCTGAATTTTTAAAAGGTATGATATTTCTTGGGTCAAAACTAATATTCATGTTTATAAACCTGATGGTCAGTGTTGGACTTGTTTGAAATGTTATTTCATATTTCGCTAACAATTTCTTACGTTCGTTGTCTCTTTTTATTTCAAAAGCTGAAATTTCATTAAAGTCATAATCTTCTTTAATACTCTTTATAGTATTCTTTAAATTGGCAGGAATGGTAACATTGAAAAATTTTGTTATAAAATCGGTTAAGTTCGTGCTTTTTGATATCCCTTTGTTCCAGCTTGGATTTTTTAAGTTCATCAAATAACCGTAAACAGGAATAGTGACATAAGCAAAAGACCTGACAAATGTTGGGTCATTATAAAAATTATTAATCGCTGTTATATAATGCTCTTTCAGTTCTTCATCACTCCTATCACTTAAAATGGAGCCTGTATATTCTGCTAATCCTTCATTAATCTCTAATGTGTTTTCTGATTCTTTTGCCCCTGAATAAAGTCTATATCTGTAATGTCTAAACAGTAACGCATCTCTGATATGTTTTTGCCTAACGGTATCATTGTCTGACATTAATGCTTTTTTTAATGCTTCCAATTCAAGTTTCAAGAAAATTCTTCCGTTTAAATCATCTAAATGATTGCTTTGTTTTGTCATCAGATTTGCAAATCCAATTTTCGGTTGTATCCTGTGGAATAGTTCGTGTATTAAAAGATTTAGTCTTTCATTATAGTTTTCAGGTAAAGGTAATATGACCATTGACCATCTTTCTCCATTCCAATCGAAAGCCGTGTTAGCTATATTAATTCCATCAGGGAGGATTCCTATATATACTTCGCCGTCCTTTTTTAGAATTCCTTTGTTGTCCGGTTTATTAGCAATAATAATTCTGTTGTCTTTATTTACGAAAAGAAGTGGGCCGTATAGCTGATGATGCCAAAGTTTACCACTCTTTTGAGATAAGTATCCTTTCAGGTTTTTGAAAACAGTTTCATATTTCTTTATTTTACTTTTACTAATTTTAACTGTACTGTTTGTTGAATTAGAATTGCAACTCAACAGAGAAATTGTAACAAATAGAATCAGAATTTTTTTAATGTTTTTCATTTTGGCTTCTTTCGCACAATGACGCACAGCTTCTGAAAAAGTAGCAATATATCCGGATTAAATTTTTTGTAAAAACAAATTTGTCAGCAATCCAAACCCAGAGTCAAATTTTCCATCAAAAACCGGATTGTTAACATAAATAATGTTCATCTCACAAAGATAGTTACTTTTCTCTTATGAATGCACGCTATGCACCATTTGTTTCACACGAAATCAAAAATAGTAATAATGTCGGAATATAGGGAAAAATATTCCGTACCACCGGACATAAATAATGATTCCTTTCGTAATTTAACTCCTGAATTTCACTTTCACCAGGATTTATTTGAAGCATACCCTCAGGTCATTCTTTTAATCCAAATAGTGATTCGTTTCGTTGTTTCAGGGTAATACCCTGTTAATTTTTTCGCTCACTAAAAGCTGCAGAGTCACAAAGTTTAGAATAACAATAAGTTATATTTACCATTCCAATTCTTTATCCGTCAGATAATCAGTTGAATAGAATTTTTACTGAGCTATTATTATGCAATAGAATTTCAATAATTATTTCAACAACTTTTTGTGGATTCGGATTAAATGGCATTTTCCATGAATTTTAAGTAAGCGGATTTATCTTACCTTTTGTATGACCTCAAAGCATTATTTAGTTAATATTTTTTTTGAAAAGTGGCCATATTTCAATAAATTCCTATTTTTGCATGCCTTGAAACGCTCCTACCGGATAAAAAGCCGGATGTGTAAAAAATGTATTATGGAAAAGATAGATCAAATCAATCAAAATCCTACTGGCAAACAGCAGGAGGAGAAGCTCCGGGTTGAAGAAATGACCCAAAAAACAAAACAAGGTCAAAAAAACCTTAGCGATGACGAAAAGAATAATATCGTTAAAATGATTCGATCAACGGGTGAAGAAAAAGCACCTGAGATCGTAAAACCTTCCCCCCGACAGCCTAAAGGACAGATAACAAAAACTTTGAAACAGAAAATTTTGAAGCTTATGCGTGATGGTAAACCCGTTGCCAAAGTTGTTGAAAAGACTTTATCCCGGACGGAGAAAAAGGAGGCAGTTATTTCAGAAGCAGAACGGACTTTTGTGCTGGGGCTTATTAGAGACACAAATACGAAAATAGCGGCTAATGACGGTCTGCCAGCTAAGGAACAGGAGATTGATTTTGATCAAATGAACAAACAGGAGCTTGTGGAGTTGCTGGAAGATGTAGTTCGTGAAAAAGACATTACCGTGATAAAAGCCCGTGTAGCAAAGATTAAAGTGGCTTTTTATCATCTTAACAGAGAGGAAATTAAGCATCAAAAACAGGCTTTTCTGGCCGGGGGTGGAAAAGAAGAAGACTTTGCTCATGTTACCGGCCCGTTGGAAAAACGTTTTGATGATGCTTTTTCCATTTACCGTCACAACAGAGCTAAATATTCCGAAGAGCTGGAAAAGGCAAAGCAGCAGAATCTAAAGAAGAAATTTGAGATTCTTGAGGAGCTGAAACAACTGATAGCCTCTGAAGAAACACTCAAAAGAACTTATGATGAATTCAAACGCCTGCAGCAAAGTTGGAAAGAAGCCGGTGTTGTCCCTGTCGGGGAGCTGAACAACCTGTGGCAAAATTATCACTTTCTGGTAGAGAAATTCTTTGATAAAGTCAGGATTAACAAGGAGTTGCGTGATCTTGACCTGAAAAAGAATCTGGAACAGAAAATAGTATTGTGCAAAAAGGCGGAAGATTTGTTAGAGGAAAAGTCGGCGTTGAACTCTTTCAAGAAGTTGCAACAGTATCATGACGATTGGCGCGAAATAGGGCCGGTGCCGCGTGAACAAAAAGACGAAGTGTGGGAGCGTTTTAAAGCAGCTACCGACAAGATTAATCAATTGCGCCGCGAGCATTACAAAGATATTCACGAAGAACAGGAGAAAAATTTTGAAGCCAAGGAAGCACTTTGCCTGGAAGCTGAAAAATTGGCTTCCGAAGAGCAGCCATCTTCTGTAAAAGAGTGGCAAAAAACAACGGATAAGTTTAATGATTTACTGAATCGCTGGAAAAGTATCGGCAGAGCGCCCAGAGTGAAAAACGATTTGATATGGAAACGCTTTAAAACTTCACTTGATACTTTTTATTCCAGCAAACGTTCTTTCTTCTCTGTGCTGAAAGAGAGCCAGATGGA
The DNA here is from genome assembly GCA_964386145.1 of uncultured Lentimicrobiaceae bacterium. Lineage (GTDB taxonomy): Bacteria > Bacteroidota > Bacteroidia > Bacteroidales > F082 > Sulfidibacterium. The sequence goes on from CAYLSW010000008.1 coordinate 7,973, forward strand.
TAATTACAGCAAAAAACTGGTGCTGTGTGAGAAGGCTGAGGCCATCAGGGAGAGTACGGAATGGAAAAAAGTTACAAACGAACTCATCGGGTTACAGAAAGAGTGGAAAGAGATAGGCCCCGTACCACGCAAATATTCCGATAAAATCTGGAAGCGCTTCAGGGCTGCCTGTGATGAGTTTTTTAATCGAAAATCAGCGTTCTACAAAAATAATCACAAAGAGGAAGAAGATAACCTGATAAAGAAAGAGGAACTTGTAGCTTCCATGCTTGATTTTGGTGTTAAGGCAGATAAAGAAGATAATCTGATGGCATTGAAGGAATTTCAGCAGCAATGGCTCGCCATCGGTCACGTGCCTTTCCACCTGAAAGATAAAATTTATAAACGCTATCACGAGGCTTATGAGAAATTGCTTGAGAAAATGCATCTTTCCCAAGCAGAGTTGAGTTCCAGAGGTTTTAAAAATAAACTGGAAGTGTTAAAAAAATCTCCTGAAGGCGAACACAGAATGTTACACGAACGTTCTATTTTGTCTGCCAAAATGAAAAAATTAAAAGAAGATATTTCATTGTGGGAAAATAATATAGGCTTCTTTTCAAGCTCCAAACAGGCCAGTGCTCTGGTAAGTGATTTTGAGAAAAAAATTGAGCTGGCTAAAAAAGATTTCAACCTGTTGAAAGAGAAGATTAAACTGATTGACCAGGAACTATAAGACAACGATAGCAGACTGCCCGCCTTATCTGTTTTTTGATTGTTTTAAAACTTAACCGTTTTGATTTGATGAACATCATGAATGTTGTTTACAATAGATCATGCCATCCGAAAATGCAGGAACTTACCGATGCATCGGTGGATATGATATTTACGGACCCACCCTATTTTCAATATAGGGCGCAGAATGTAAAAAAGTTGAGGAATCATAAAGATGTGGTTACCGAGTTTGCGTTCGATGGATTCCGTTCGCAGGAAGAATACCTGACTTTTCTTGAAGATATTTTAAAAGAGATGTATCGCGTAGCCAAATCAGGCGCCAGCGGCTATCTGTTTTGTGCCGACGACTTTGTTTCCTATCTGAACCAGATTATTGAATTTGCAGGTTTCAAAGTGCGCAAGGTGATTCATTGGCATAAGACCAATCCTTTTCCAGCCATTTCTTCGCGAAAAATGTTTGCCAACAGCATGGAACTACTGATTCATTTTTCAAAAGGAAGTGCGGCTACCTGGAACTACAAACCGGTGAACGAAATGCACAACTACCGGAATACTGCCATTACCGCTGCCGATATTGAAAGCCTTATTATTAAATACCACGGGGAAAATAAAATCGAACAACTTCTGGAGCTAATGAAAGATGCCCTTCGTGACGGCACACTGGACAACCTGATTGAAAATCCCATTTGCATAGGGAAAGAACGTACCCGCCATAAAACCCAAAAACCCCTGAAAGTGTGTATTCCTTTTATTGAAATCAGCAGCAACCCCGGCGATGTGATTCTGGACCCATTTATGGGCGCAGGCTCTACAGCCATCGCCGCCTTGCAGACCCGTCGAAACTTTGTGGGCTATGAAATTGATGCCGGCTACAGCGAACTCATCCAAAAACGTTTTGATGATTTTCTTACCAAAAATCCCGGTTTTAATGGAGAAAAACCTGTAATTGTATGGTAGGGCGAATAACGGAGTATAGTTAATTGTGAAATTTGGTTGCTGCTTTTCATAATAATACTCCGTTAATTTCTCGTTCACAGAAAGCAGCAGAGATGCAAAGTTTAGATTAATAATAAGTTATATTTGCCACCCCCAACTTTTATCTATACTTAAAACGGGATAAATTTAGACATTTATTAAAACATCTTTAATCCGGTGCGAACACGCTCATAATTCCCGTTACTTCCTCCAACGTTTAGCTCTGAGCCATCCACAGGCAGGCCAGAGGGGTGGCATGGCGTGAGAGTCTAAGGTAATCGAAGAAGAAGACGATAATTCATAGGGGGATTCTCACGCTGCACCTACGCACTAACCAGCGCAAAGACAGCTCAGAAATAAACTCCTGCTTTTAATTCGCTTTCAACATCCACCTTGCGGACGACTCAAATAGCCCCGGTAACTCCGATAACTATCAGGGGAGGTAAATCCAGAGCAATGGCGTTAAAGCACAGATGAACGATGAGTTACAAATTTTTACATAGATAAAATTGTCCTGATTTATCCCGTGTAATGTATGGCTTATAATCAGTTGTATAGAATTTTATCGGACTGTAGTCCCAAAAGAGAACGATTAATAATAATTTTAACAGAGGTATCCGGAGAAATTCTCTTTGCTAATTTTTTTTTAAGGATTTCAAATTCTAATTGTAAGTCAATTGGCCGGTTGTCGCGAATACCGTTTTTATTGTGAACAGTATCTTTTAATTACGTTGTAGGCATCGGAAACACCCAGCTCTCCGGCTTTACTCAGGTCTTTGCAAGCCAGCTTGTTCTCTTTCAGATAAAGCAAAATCAATGCGCGATTGTAATAGGCTTCGGCCATTTTTGGCTCCAGTCGTATAGCCATGGAATAGTCGTCAATGGCACGCTGATACTTTTTCAGCCTGAGTTTTAAATTGGCACGGTTGTAATAGGCAAAACTCATTTTTGGATTGATTTTCAATACTTTGTCATAGTCTCTCAGGCTCTTTTTATAACTTGGTGGTGCCAACATCTTCCTTAGGTTATTTTGACTAAAGTTGCTTCGGCTGATGCCGATCTGTCCGGAATATAATCTTTCGGAATAAGCTGATTCGTCCCTTTCTGCACGGGTAGCTGCACGGTTAAAATAGGCATAGATAATGGTAGAATCGCTTTTCAGGGAACTGTCGTAATCGGTTAATGCCGAGGTGTAATTCCGTATCATACTTTCTATGACTCCTTTGATGAAAATTGCGATGGCCGGTTTTCCCAAAAGAGCAGCATTCTGGGAAATAAATTGTAACTTTTGTTGTATATCTTGTTTTTTTATCGGCCATCGTTCGGTGGTAAACAGCAGTTTTATTCCCGCTTTGTTGTTGGCATTGAAAAGCGAAATGCTTTTGTCGAGATAAACACCTTCATTGTATTGGTCATAAATGGAAGGGGGCAGATCAAAAGCATAAATGAGATAAATATCAGGTTTGGGCTCGATCTTGATTTTCCGGAACTGAACTCTTCCTTTTCGCATTTCACCATTCAGGAAATCGGCCTCGAAGGCCATAATTTTATTAAAGTAACTGGAGTCGCCGTATTGTTTGTACAATGCACGGCTCACCCTGTTGTTGCCCCTCGCTTTAGCAATGATACGAGTGGCCGAATCGTGGTCGGCCATGGCACCTTTTTTGTCGCCCAATTGTCCGCGGGCATAGGAACGGTTGATATAAGCACCCACAAACCCGGGAAAGATATCCAGCGCTTTGGTGTAATCGGCTACTGCCTGTTTCGGTTTGTGCATTTGCAATTCTACAACGCCACGATTGTAATAAGCATAGACATTTTGCGGGTTTATCTCAATCACTTTATCGTAATCGGTGAGTGCCCCTTTGTAATCTTTCTGCATCGATTTTATCAATGCGCGGTTGTAATAAGTCAGCGCATTGTTTGGATCCAGCTTCAACACTCTGGCATAATCCTGCAAAACACGTGTTGTGTCACCAAGTTTCAGATAGGTGAGTGCCCGTTGGAAATAAATATACGGATAGTCGGGTTTTAAAGTGGCGGCATGGTTGAAGTTCTTTAGTGCCTCTTGCAGGCTGTCCATTTCATAGCGGATCATGCCACGTTTTATCCAGGCGTCCACATTAAAATAGTCCAGTTTAATAGCTTTGTTAACATCCAGTATGGCCAGGCTGTCTTTTTTTTGCAGATGGTAAGCAATACCGCGGTTCAGATAGGCATCGCCTGATTTTGGGTCAAGCTGAATGGCTTTGGTGTAATCTTTAATGGCAGATTGATAGTTGCTCATGTGCATCTTTGTATTGCCACGAGCAACATAAATTGCCGGATTGAAAGGGTCGAGTTCCAGTGCCTTGGCAAAATCAGCAAGAGCATGATTCGGGTTATTCATCCGGTCGTAGCTGATACCGCGATACTGATACGCACGGGTGTAAAGCGGATGGATGCGGATGGTAAGGCTGAAATCACTAGCGGCGCCTTTGAAATCGCCCAGACTGTATTTGGCAATACCTCGTAGAAAATAAGCTTCAAAACCATCGGGCTTAGAACTTAGTGCAGTATTGAAATCGTAAATGGCCTGGGTGTAATTACTTTTTGAGAGTTCATCCTGACCGGCCCACAAAAAATGCTGATAATTTATCTGTGCTATTGTTGTTGCAGGAAACAGCAATATCCAGAGGCCGGACAAAAAAATAATATATTGAATCCTTTTTTTCAACAGGTGCAAAGTTAAACTTTATATTAAAAGTGATCAGTACATTGCTTATTAACAGACCTAAATCGGTGCTACAAAACTAAGGAAAAAATGATGCTCATGATTTCCGTTGAAAACAAACTCAGCACGGATAACAACATCATAAAAAGTAACGAAGTCAAGTCCGGCACCGGTTCCGTATAGAAATTTGTTGTTCAGCGTACTGTCGTCTTTTTCGGGCATAGTACTGGCAGCGTATGCCCCATCAAAAAATATATTCGCATACAATCCGAAGAAAAACCGGTTAAATTTTTCTGTTTTAATGAAGTCAAGGATGTACGGTTTCTTCGGGATAATAGCAAACTTTACATTCGACCTGATTTGTCCAATCCAGTTACCTCTGATCACATAAAGCTGGTATCCTCTGATGCCCATTGGCTTATAGCCTAGGCCGTTTTGAATGAAATAGGGCCGATAGTTGTTGGGAATGATCTGCATAGCAAGCGAATAAGCAAAATACCATCTTTTGAACAGTGGGATATACTGGTCAAAAATCATATACATGCTGAACAGGTTTACCTCTTTGGAAAAAAGGCCCAGCCCATCCTGTCTCACATCAGCCTCAGCATAAAAACCTTTGAGCGGATAAGGAGCATAATCACGAAAATCGTATTTAAAATTGTATTCCAGTGAGAGATAGGAAAATTTGGATTGGGAATAGGCAAAACCAGGATTCAATTTCAGCAGGGTGTCGGCATATTCCCGGTGATTAAAACTAAATTCCAGACTCTGAATAAAATAATATTTTGGGCGAAAAGTGGCTTTCAGTTTGGCTAAGTACCACTTTTTGGAGTAGCTTTTTTCTTCATGATAATAAACTAGTCTGTTGCCTTGCAGTTTATAATCTGTTTCGTGATTAAAAGTGGCCCCACCAAAGACTTCTATTCCCCATTTTTGTTTTCTGTTGATGTATGGAATTGACCAATCAAATTTTAATGTTTTATCATATCCGCCTTGCAGAACAACGTTCAGTGTTTCCATACGTCCCCTGAAATTATTGATTTGAAGATTTATACCATAGTTAACCCTTGAGAAATCTTTTTCCTCCCACCACACGTTAAAATTGCGGTCGGCATAAGTCAAAATGGGGATTGGCCAGACATACCAACGCTCGGTCACCTCAACATAAAGGTCAACCTGGTTGTAATCATGCCGTTTGGGTGTTATTTCAACCGTATTGAAAAGGGAGCGATTAATCAGATTTTGCCGGCTTCTTATTATTTTCTTCAGCAGTTGATGAAGATAAACCGTATCACCTTTTTTAAGTTCAATTTCGCGTAAAATAATTTTGTCTTTGGTATGTTTATTTCCCGAAATGTGAATGTTATCCATAACAAATGTTGTATCGCTCCGGAATGGCGTGTGCTGGGCATACAGCTGCTGTGCCCCAATTAGAAGAAGGAGAAAAGTCATTACATTACAAAACTTCCGGTTAGACATCCAGATAATTCATTAACGAATTGTAGTGCTCTTTGAGGTCATCCAAATCATCTTCTTCGCCATAAGAAGCTGTGACAAAATAGTCGAAGCGTTCAAAGGTTTTCAGGATAGAAGAAATCTCCACTGTGTTTAATTTGAGAAAGACGTCCAAGCGAGTAGAGTCTTCGTGATTGATGATAAAAGTACTGAGGATTTTCGCATCGTTTTCTTCCACAATCTTTGCCAGTTCTGTGAGACTGTAATCGTTGTAGGTCATTTCGAGCACAATAATGCTACCGGGGTTTTCCACTGACAGTGCTCGTGCAAAATATTTAACCAGGTTTTGCAGGTTGATGCTGCCTTCATAGTTGCCCTTTTCGCTCAGCACAGGTACCAGGCTCAGATTTTGCTCGTTTACCAGTTTCAAGACATCATAAATATGCTGATCTTCAAAAACATAAGGGTTATTTAACGATAGCTTGTGGTTACCCAAAGGCTCGTCAAAGCTGTTCAGGTCGTAAATATCAAGTTCCGAGATAAGGCCAAGAAACTCCTGGTTGTTTACAATGGGCAAATGAGAAACTTTGTATTCCTCCATCCAGCTTAGGGCGGTTTTCCCTGTGTCAGAGGTTTTAAGCGGCATAATGCCATCGGTGATGAGATTTTTGGCGATCATTTATCCTGATATTAAAGCAACAAAGATAACAGAAAGGTTAAAAACAAATAATAACTTTGTGATATTTATGATAAAAAAGGGTTGAAAAAGAAAAAGGTGCTTTTCAGCACCTTTTTCGTACCTGAGGCGGGACTTGAACCCGCACGGCCGCAATGGCCATTGGATTTTAAGTCCAACGTGTCTACCAATTCCACCACTCAGGCATCAAGTCAAAGAAAAAATCCCGTCCCGAATGTAACGGGTCCGGGATTTGTGAGCGGGAAACGGGACTCGAACCCGCGACCCCGACCTTGGCAAGGTCGTGCTCTACCAACTGAGCTATTCCCGCGCTTAAAATGGGAGTGCAAATGTAAAACTTTTTTTATTTATCAAACAAACAAAATGTAAAATTTCATAAATTTTTTGAAAAGTAAATAAAGATACACCTGACAACGATCTGATGGTGACAGGTCAGCGACGGAATTAACAACTCAGCACCCGGTGAACTTTCCGGCCCTCCGGGCTGAGGATAACAATCTTCCGCACTCTGATATTACTCATAAATTTATAAATAAAAAGATGATGAGTGAGTAAGTGAAAACGGTCAACCTTATTTAGGCATTGACATATATATCTTTAGCTTTTTATGGCCTGCTTCAATTCAGGTTACAACCCATTCATCACCAAAATCTAAGGCTAAATTGAACAATAGTTCGGTAATTTTTCATTCTCGCAAAGACGCAAATACTTGTTTCACAATAAGTTACACTTATTGTGAAACAAGTACAACTGATTGAAAATCAGGTTAATAAAATTATTACCGGAGTATTGTTGAAAAAATCTTTTGTTAAATACATGTCCAAATATATAACTTACCACTAAATCTGCAGTAGAACCCTGCTTTTTCCCACCATATAGTCAGAAAGGTTATTAATTTTGTATTTTTATTTGTGCAAAAAGAAACACAACTTATGTATCTGTCTCGCCTCATATTAACCCGATTTAAGAACTATGAAAATGCGGATTTTTATTTCAACGAGAAAATAAACTGCCTCGTGGGCGATAATGGCGCGGGAAAGACCAATGTGCTGGACGCCATTTATTACCTTTCATTCACCAAAAGCTACTTCAATTCCGTTGACTCACAGAATATCCTGCACCAACATGACTTTTTTGCCCTGCACGGTTATTATGAAAACCAGCAATCAACAGAAGACAAGGTAAGCTGCATACAGAAACGTAACAGGAAAAAGCAGTTTCGCTTTAACAAAAAGGATTACGAGCGGCTCTCCGATCACATCGGAAAGATACCGCTGGTGATGATTTCGCCTTACGACCGCGACCTGATTAATGATGGCAGCGAATTAAGGCGAAAATATATTGATGGTGTGATTTCTCAGTTTGACAAATTTTATCTGTCAGACTTGATGGACTATAACAAAGCCTTACAGCAACGCAATGTACTGCTGAAACAGTTTGCCGAGCAACACTATTTTGACGAACTTTCGCTTGCCGTATGGGACGAAAAACTGCTGAAACCGGGAGAAGCCCTGTTTCAAAAGCGCAAACAGTTTCTTGAAGAATTTAATCCGCTGTTTGATCGCTATTACCGTTATCTGTCGCGGGGAAACGAGCAGGTGGAGATTAGCTACAGTTCTCAACTTGAGGAGAAAAATTTTGACGTGTTGCTAAAGAATTCCATTCAACGCGACCGCGCCATGCGTTATACCGGCAGTGGCATTCACAAAGACGACCTCATCTTTCAAATGAACGATTTTCCGGTAAAAAAATTCGGTTCCCAGGGACAACAGAAATCTTTTGTGATAGCCATAAAGCTGGCCCAGTTTGAATATATGCGATTAAAGAAAGGCTTTAAACCCATTTTACTTTTCGATGACATCTTCGATAAACTTGACGACAAACGCGTGGCACAGATTGTGGATCTCGTTAGTCAGGAAAATTTCGGCCAGGTCTTTATCACCGACACCCAGCCTTTGAGAATAAGCGGTATCTTTGAGAAAATTAAAATCGACCACAAAATTTTCATCGTTGAGAACGGAACTATCAGAGAATTAGCATAATGAAACGCGACAACCAATATAGCCTGAAAGAGGCTATCGAACAACTTATCCGGGCTTATGGCTTCAAAGACAAACTGCTGGAAACATCGCTCATCGACTCATGGGAAAATGTGGTTGGAGGCGTTTATGCCGCACACACCGAAAATCTGAGAGTGAAGGCTAAAACACTTTACGTAAAAGTGGATATACCGGCCCTGCGCCAGGAACTTATGATGCAACGCTCCGAACTGGTGAAAAGACTCAACGAAAAAGTCGGCAAAAAGGTCATTGAAGAAATCGTTTTCCGATAATATAAACTTATCCAACTTCCTAAATCACAAATCAACTCGCCTCGTTTCAAACGAGAGTAACGGGCGTTCAATAGTCGTTTCTTTTTTTATGAACAACAAGTCCCGGAGGAGCGTCAAGCCTTATACGCCAAAGCAGCCTTTCAATTTAAAAACATTCTCCGGGCAGAATTTTTGCAAAAACGTGATTTTATATTCAAAATTCACCTGGGTGTGATTGTAACACGTCCGTCTCTACTTCGCATAATTTATCGCTCTGGTCTCCCGGATTACCGTAATTTTTATCTGTCCCGGGTAAGTCATCTCCTCCTGGATTTTCTTGGACAGGTCATATGAAAGGCTGTCAGCTTGTGCATCGGAAACCCGGTCGGCCCCCACGATAACACGCAGCTCACGGCCGGCCTGGATGGCATAAGTCTTCACTACACCCGGATAGCTGAGGGCAATCTCTTCTAATTTTTTCAGTCGCTGGATATACGCTTCCACCACCTCACGGCGGGCTCCAGGTCGTGAACCCGAAATAGCATCACACACCTGTACAATGGGAGCTATCAGCGTTTTCATCTCTATCTCATCGTGATGAGCGCCGATAGCGTTACAAACATCCGGATGTTCTTTGTGTCTCTCCGCCAGTTTCAGTCCCAGCAAAGCATGTGGCAACTCCTCCTCGTTTTCAGCAATTTTGCCAATGTCGTGCAACAGGCCTGCCCGTTTGGCTTTTTTAGGATTCAGCCCAAGCTCAGCAGCCATGGTGGCGCTCAGCTTAGCCACCTCAATGGAATGAGACAGCAGGTTTTGGCCATACGACGAGCGATAGCGCATACGGCCTATCAGCCTTATCATCTCATGATGCATATTATGGATGCCCAGGTCGATGATGGTACGTTTCCCAATCTCCATGATCTCCTGCTCTACCTCTTTCTTTGTTTTCAGCACCACCTCTTCAATTCGGGCCGGATGAATACGTCCGTCAACAACCAGTTTTTGCAGTGACAAGCGGGCAATCTCCCGACGAATAGGATCAAACCCCGAGAGCAAAATGGCATTTGGCGTATCGTCTATGATAATCTCAATACCGGTGAGGGATTCCAACGCACGAATGTTACGGCCTTCGCGGCCAATAATCCGACCTTTAATATCCTCATTATCAATATTGAATACAGTTACTGTATTTTCAATGGCATGTTCCGAAGCCGTCCGCTGAATAGTTTCAATCACAATTTTTTTAGCAGTACGTTCCGCAGTCAGTTTGGCTTCTTCCGTAATCTCACGAGCCATCATCATAGCCTCCATTTTAGCTTCGCCTTTCATGGATTCCACCAGTTGGTCTTTGGCCTCACGGGCAGAGAGTTTACTGATGTTTTCCAATTGTTTTACCTGGCTTGCATGCATTTTATCCAATTCTGCCAATTTCTTGTTGAGTATTTCCAGTTGCGAATTCAAATTGGCTTTCTTGGCATTTAATTCGTTATTCTTACGTTGTGTCTCCTGCAGCCTCTGGTTCAAACTGGATTCTTTTTGGCGAATCCTGTTTTCCGATTTCTGGATGTTTCTGTTTTTCTCATCAATAATTTTTTGATGTTCACTTTTGAGTTGCAGGAACTTCTCTTTGGCCTGAAGGATTTTTTCTTTTTTTACCACTTCGGCTTTCTCTCGTGCTTCTTCAAGGATAGTATGACTCTTTTTCAGCAAGGCATTCCGCAGAAAATAGTAAGTAACGGCCACGCCGACTACAATACCCAATAAAAGAAACATTGTGTACATTATAATGTTTTCCATAAGCATTTTGTTTGTGTGGCAAACACCGGAAAATAAAAAAACCCGCACAACCATGGAGCTAAAGTAAACTCCGAAAAAAATGGTTAGGGATGCCGTGATTTTCGAACGTCCAGTGTCTGCCAAAGGCAAATCCCACAAGGGTAAACAGGCCTGTTCTACGATCCGCTAAGCTTTTCCCCAATATTTGTAGTGTTGAGTTTACAAACATTAGATTATGCGGGTATATCTATACTAAGAACGTTACTCCACTGATAGTTGATGACTAAGGATTTTATCGATCTCTTTCAGTTTTAATTCCATTTCTTTCTCACGAAAATCCTTTTTCTCCTTCAATTCCAATATTCCAACAGCATTTTGCAGCGCAATCATCGCCAGCAAATCCTGCTGATCATCATATTCATACGAATGAGCAAAGCTGTTTATCGAATTATCCACGTAGCCGGCCGCTTTTCTCACCAACTCCTCCTGCTCACGATGCACATTCATCTTGTAGGGCCTCCCGGCAATAATTACCTTGATATTTAATGGTTTATCCTGCAAAATACTTCACTTATTTACTAATTACATCAACACTCCGGTCTATATCTTCCAACATCTCATCAATTATCTGAACTCCTTTCTCAACACCGAACTTATTTTCAAAGGCATTTGCCAACGTTAATTTTAAAAATTCATTATCTTTTTTGTTCAACAATTCCTGAAGCGCTGCCAACTGCTCGTGCAGGGCGCTTACTTCATCTTTAAGTTGCTTATTTTCAGCCGACAGCAAATCGTACTTCTCAATTAACTTCCTGACCTTGTACTCTATACCGGAAATTAAAACTTTCTCATTTGCCATTTCTTCAAAATATGCTACGGTACAAAAGTAATTATTTTCAAACTTCTCTGCAAGTCATCGGCCAAAAAAGAATAAAGACTTTTACAATTTTCTACAAAAAGACTGCTTAATACCTCTATACCCGTTACTTACAAAAGTATTTTATCTTAAAATTTCTTGCTGTCTTTTACACTGATCCTTACAAAAGTGAAATGATGTATTGGGCGGGCTCTCGCACCGGCCTGCACGGGCTGTCCGCTCATAGTCCTCGTTGGCAGCACTTTTCAGCTAAGCGTGACAAAGAGCTCCCCTGTCGCTTTTGCCCCGCCAAGCTTCAAGTAGTGCTGCCTCCTCCGGGCTATCCGCTCCATCCCTCCCGCAAAGAAAAGATGAAGAGAAAGAGTGACGAAGCGATGGGGCGATAGGGCGAAGTTGCGAAAAGGAGACGAAGAGAGAAATTGCGAAGTTGTGAAGTTACGGAAAAGAGACGAACTGCCTGACAACTAAATGACCAATTATCAAATTAACGAATTATCACATTAGCGAATTAGGCTAGATATTATTTTGAGGTGCTACCATTATTATTTTTAGCTTAGGGTTTGTAACGAAATAAAGTGACGGAAATCGACGAAGTAATTTTGCGGGTTTTCAAGACGCAAAAGTTGCGAATAGCTACTGTTTACCCTGTGAAATAAATAAGCATTAAAATCAGGGCTGTAAGCCCGACAGGTTTAATCATCAACAAAAATGAAAAATTATGTCTCAAAGCTTATCCAAAATTTATGTGCATTGTGTTTTTTCCACAAAAAACCGGAAACCACTAATCAAAGACTCCTTACGCAACGACCTCTTTTCTTACATAGTCGGGACATTGCCAAGAACAATTACCACCGCTAATCTAATATCAAAGGTAAAAACATCATCATCAAAATGGCTTAAAAAACAAAGGTATTACTGATTTTTCCTGGCACGACGGATACGGCACCTTTTCAGTGAGCGCATCAAAATTGTCAGTAGTAAAGAAATACATATTGAAGTTGTTTAAAGTTAAATGGTCTTTCTTAAAGCAATAGTCCGGTAAAAAATTCTACCAATCTGATTCCCAGATAAATAGAATTACTTCATAATAAATTACACTTATTATGAAGTAAGCATTTGCTACTTTACGTCTTTGCGAGAACGAAAAATTAACGGAGTATTGTTAAAGGAGTATTGTTAAAGAATACAATGTTGCATACGATGAGAAATATGTATGGAATTAATTTTCCAACATGCTATTTCTACCTGTCGCTCTTTCAGAGCTTGAATTATGTGGTCATTCATTCGCACAGGGTTCCGTTTCACTTCACCCTGTGCTATTATCTTTCAGGGCTTCGCCCTTAACAGCACCTCAAAATATTATTTAGTCGCGAATTAGCAAATTAACCAACATTCAGAAAACTTTCATATCTTGTGAGGCCAAAAAACCAAACACCAATTATGAACGAAGACTTTCTCTATTACCTGTGGAAGTACCACCTGCCGGGAAAAACACTGGCCGGCAGCAAAAATGAAAAAATATTTATTCGACACTCCGGTCAGCAAAACTACGATAGCGGCCCTGACTTCTTCAATGGCAGCATCAAAATTGATGACACACTTTGGGCTGGTAACATCGAGATACATACAAAATCTTCCGACTGGTACCGCCACGGGCATCAAAACGACCCAAACTATGGCAGCATTGTCCTGCATGTCGTTTTTGAAGATGACCGGCCTGTCGCTCGTAAAAACGGAGAACCTGTCCCCACACTGGTGCTGAAAGACAAATTCGATGAAAGGCTGTTTGAAAAATACCGTGGATTCCTGCTGTCAAAACAATGGATTCCCTGCCAGAAAGACATCCTGAAAGCCGGACACTTTGAAATCCTGAGCTGGTTGCACCGGTTATCCATCGAACGCCTCGAACGAAAAGCAACAGAAATCGAACAAATGCTACGCGAAAGCAAAGACGATTTCAGAGAAATATTCTACCGGAGACTGCTGCGCAGCTATGGCTTTAAAACCAACTCAGAAGCCTTTGAACAGCTGGCCATTTCGCTGCCCTTTTCCATTCTGGCCAAACACAAATACCATTTGCCACAGCTCGAAGCACTACTTTTTGGACAGGCCGGTATGTTACAGGGAAACTTCAGTGAGGAGTATCCTCAACAGTTACAGACAGAATATCAGTTTCTTTCACAGAAATACGGACTCAAAGCCATCCAACCCGAAGTATGGAAGTTCATGAGGATGCATCCCCAGAATTTTCCAACCCTCCGCATAGCTCAGTTTGCCCAACTTTTTTGTCGCTCTACAGCTCTCTTGCAGAAAATTCTTGAGACAGAAAAACTCCCCAATGTCATCAACCTGTTACAAACCGAAGCATCCGGATACTGGCTTACACATTTTCGTTTTGGCAAATCCGGCACATCCCGACCAAAAAAAATGGGAAAACTATCACTTCAGCTCATTCTTATCAACACGATTATTCCCTTCGTTTTTGTTTACGGAAAACGTACCAACCGACAACAACTCTGCGAAAAGGCAGTAGACTGGCTCATATCCCTGCCGCCAGAGAAGAATTATATTACACGTAATTTCAGCCTGTTAGAGATAAAGCCGGAGAATGCAATGCAGTCACAGGCCCTCATTCAATTGAAAATACATTACTGCAAAAATAAGCGATGCTTACATTGTGCTATCGGCCATCAATTACTAAAATCATGCAATTTTTGACGGCAGCGAATCATTTGACTTACAATAAGAAATTACTACCTTTGCCATCCAAAAATTATTTATTGGCTACAAAAAAATGAAAAAAACAGCAATGAATGCCATGCATCGGCAAATGGGAGCGAAAATGGTGGAATTTGCCGGCTGGGATATGCCGTTACAGTTTGAAGGGATTAGCGTTGAGCACATAACCATTCGTACCAAATTGGGTGTTTTTGACGTATCCCACATGGGCGAGTTTTGGGTAAAAGGGCCCCGGGCTTTTGCCCTGGTTCAAAAAGTCACCACTAACGATGTGGCTGCTCTCTCGGATGGAAAAATACAATATAGTTGCTTTCCCAACGGCAAAGGCGGCATTGTGGATGATTTGCTGGTTTACCGTTTTAACACTGAAAAATATTTGCTCGTGGTGAACGCAGCCAATATCGACAAGGATTGGGCACACATCAACAGCCAAAACAATATAAATGCCCAACTTACCAATGCTTCCGATGAAGTTTCACAACTGGCCATTCAGGGGCCACTGGCCTTGAAAGCCATGCAGAAACTGACCAAAGAAAATGTGGAAGATATGGAATATTACACTTTTAAGGAGATTGAGTTTGCCGGAGTTCCCGGCGTTATTTTCTCCACCACAGGCTACACGGGTTCCGGCGGTTGCGAAATATACATGCCCAACGACCAGGCCGAAAACATTTATAAAGCCGTTTTGAAAGCTGGTGAAGAATTTGGGATAAAGCCCATTGGCCTCGGTGCCCGCGACACTTTACGCCTTGAAGCCGGGTTTTGCCTTTACGGCAACGACATTGACGACACTACCTCCCCCATTGCTGCAGGTCTGGGATGGATTACCAAATTCACCGAAGACAACGATTTCATCGACCGCCCGTTGTTTGAAAGCCAGAAAACCAACGGCGTTCCCCGGCGTTTAAAAGGGTTTGTCATGGCTGACAAAGGCATTCCCCGCCATGGATATGAGGTAGTTGACGCAGCGGGCAATCCTATCGGACAGGTCACTTCAGGAACCATGTCTGTCATGCTGCACAAAGGCATTGGCATGGCTTACCTCGACAAACCTTACTGGAAAGAGGGTTCCGAAATTTATATCAGGGTGCGCAGCAAGCTGTTGAAAGCCGTGGTTACCCGGCCTCCATTCTACAAAGTATAATCCTTTTTCATGGCAGAAAAAAAGACCATTGAAGTAATTCTTGCCCCACGGTTGTTTTCTAATATTTCAACCCGGAAACCTTATGTTGTCGTAGTAACAGATGTTTTCCGTGCCACCACTTCCATTTGTGCCGCACTGGACTACGGTATAAAAGCCATTATCCCCGTAAAACGTATCCGCCATGCCCGTTTTCTCGGCAGGCTGGGATACATTGTGGCAGCAGAACGCGGTGGCAGCAAAGTGAAATTTGCTCATCTCGACAATTCGGCCACCTCCTTCTTTCATAAGATATTTAAAGGGAAAGAAATTGTCTATTCCACCACCAACGGAACAAAAGCCATCAAAATGGCTTCTTCGGCATCTGAAATTGCCATAGGTAGTTTTGTCAACCTGAATGCACTGGCGAATTGGCTCAACAGACAAAACAAAAATGTTATCATTCTATGTGCCGGTTGGAAAAACAGAGTCAACATGGAGGATAGCCTTTTTGCCGGAGCGTTGTCAGAAATACTCATTGACCAGTACGGTTTTACCACCGATTGCGATTCTGCGAAAATGGCGCTGGACCAATGGGATATGGCCAAGGACGATCTTTTGGGATACATTGACAAATCTGCTCACCGTAACCGTCTGCGCACGCTCGTTTCCGACAGACTGTTAAAATATACTTTCACGCTGAATTCCAGTAAGGTGGTGCCTGTTTTAAAAAGATACAAAATAGTTCCGGCCAAAGACTAAAAAGCTGTGTTTGGCATAACAAATGGAATATATATCATTAGTTGGCGGTAATATATGATGATAGTTAAAATACTAAACATTAGAATAAAACAGATAGCCAGAATAGCTTCTCAAATTGGAATATTCCGCACAATTTTTCTGTTCGGATTTATAGCTTCTTTTTTATCAATACTGTTTATAAAAACAGAAGGAAATAAATATGAAGAATTAATGATTGGAATATTTTCTTTATCCATTTTATTCATTCATCTGAAAAGAAAAGATAAGGAATTTTTAGAAATAAATGCGCTAAAACCTCAGCGAATACTTTTAACCGAATATGTTATTATTTCAGCCCCATTGATTATTTCGCTTCTTTATAGAGGTTTGTGGAACTATTTGATTATCTATCTATTCACTTTGACGCTAATATCTTTCCTTAAAATAATCCCGAAGAAGAGTAGTTTAAATACAGTGTTTCAAAAATTAATACCCGATGAGAATTTTGAATGGAAATCCGGGATAAGAAAATATCTCCTGTTGTTTATTGTAATTTGGCCTGTTGGTTTATTTACCTCTTTTTTTGTAGCGAGTGTTCCGATAGCTATTTTTATTCTCGGTGCCGTTGTGTTGAGTTTCTACGAAAAGCCCGAATCGCTGCAAATGTTAATTGCCGGAGAACTAAATACAAAACGGTTTTTGATGAAAAAAGTAAAAAGTCAGCTATTATACTTTTCCATTCTGATTTTACCGCTTGTCTTGTCATTTATTATTTTCCATCCCCGCTACTATTATATTCCATTACTCGAATATCTTATTTTTATCATCCTCATAATTTATACCATCCTTTTAAAATATGCTTTTTACCAACCTGCCAACAAATCGGGAGCGATACAAATATTTACGATGATTGGTTCTTTTTGTCTTTTTATTCCGGTATTCATTCCGGTTATCTTGTTATTATCCATTAAATTTCTATTTCAAGCATCGCATAAATTAAAGTTTTACCTGAATGATTTTAATTAAAAACCTTTCTATATCCTACAACAAAAACGAGAATGTGATTGAAGAGCTAAATCTTCAAATGCAAAAAAACTGCATTCACGGTATTGTTGGATTAAATGGCGCGGGAAAAACCACATTGCTAAACACAATTTTCGGTATAAAAAAACAAAACAAAGGTGAAGTTTTGTTTAACAATGAAAAGTTGACGAAGAAAATCATCTCCTTTTTACCTACCGAGAACTATTTTTACCCCAATATTACAGGACGGGAATACCTGAATATTTTTAAAAATAAGAATTTTAACAATGAAAAATGGAATAAACTATTTACCTTGCCGCTGGACAAAATAATAGAGACTTATTCAACAGGCATGAAGAAAAAGCTGGCATTATTTGGTATGCTGAAAAAGGACAAGCCAATCATGATTCTCGATGAACCATTCAACGGATTGGATATTGAGACAGGAAGAATAATCCGTTCCATTTTGTTAAAACTTAAAGACAAAGGAAAAACAATAGTCATCACCTCACATGTGATTGAAAGATTGACCAATTTGTGTGACTATATTCATTACCTTGAAAATGGAAAAATTAAATTTAGTATAGGGAAAGATAAATTTGTAAAGTTTGAGAATGAGATTTATAGCTCAATAGAAAACAAGAATAAAAAATTAATAAATGAATTGATGAAATAAAATGCAAAATGCCAATTGGGGTTGGTATGATGGTAAGAAAACTTACATTCACAGAATATATAAAATCAGATCAAAATGAAACAAAACTTAATTAAAAAACCTTGTCCTGTTTGCAAGACTTCAATAGGAATAGGTTTATTTACAAACAGAGAAGAAATTATTCGTTGTCCCAATTGCGGTGCATTATTAATTGAAAATCCAAAAAGAAAGAAGATGAGTTTATTAATATCATTTTTGGGAATTTTCTTGTGGATTGTTTTAAACTATTGGTTTGGGATTGGTTTATTTTGGTTTGGATTAATTTTAATATTC
>CAYLSW010000009.1:0-14902 GCA_964386145.1 uncultured Lentimicrobiaceae bacterium
CCAAAATTACTTCGTCAATTCCCGTCACTTTCTTTCGTCACAAACCCTAAGCCAAATTGGAACTATCTTACTTTATGCTGCGTCAACCGAAACTATTAGTCATGAAATTGAATTGTCAGCTCCAAATTCGCCTGTTCCGGACATTCCTTTTTTATTGCGTCATTAGCGGCTTGCCAGGCTCTGTGACCTTGTGCTGCCAATGCTTTAGTGTAAGAGTCAGGTACAGAAAGTGTGCCTGACTCAATTTTAGACATAGCAGTTTGGCTTCGCAATAGATTATTGTGAAATATTCAGACTAGGGCAGAGGGAGCACCCCGGGAAAATATTTCTTTTTAAGAGGATGTACACCTGAATAATTACATCATAAGATGATGTACGGGAGGTGACATGGCAACGTGTATAATAAAGGTAATAAAAATTGCTACAATAATAAGATATCCCCATACCACAATTTTTCTTACCAATGAATAATCATCTTCTCCCGAATCTATATATGGCAACAGAATAAGGCCTATCACAATCACAAGAGGCAGAATCAATAAAGAAATGACTCCAAACCAATCTTCAAATTGATAAAGAACTAAAAACATCCAGGGAGGTTTTGTAATTTCAGCGCCTATAAACGGGCCGGGATATAAGACGGCCGGGAATTGAATAGCGAGAAAACTGATGAGTCCAAAAATAACCAAACTCCAACCAAAAATTTTCTTCACATGTAAAGAAAAAGGAATTGTTTGTGTAGTCTTTTTCCCGGGTAAAGGAGATAATCCATTTAGCTTCATTAAAACCAAATGAGGTATCAAAAATAACAACAAGAGAGAAGGCAATACTATTGCATGAGTTACAAACATCCTCATCACTACGGCGGCCCCTTCAATAAACTCTGCAAGCGAAGCACCAATGAGAGGTATCATTCCTAATGATTCAATTGTATGCCCGTAAGCTTCATAACCTTCCTGATCCCATTTTACAACCGTTCCTGAAAAAAGGAAGGTAAGTGTTATTACAAACAGACCTATTCCGAAGAACCAATTTAACTTTCTTTTCCCCCTATAGGAACCGGTAATAATAATTCTTGACATATGCAGTACAATTAAAAAGACTACTGCTTCAGCAAGCCACCGGTGAAAAGATCGTAACCAAAATCCCCAGGGATGGGACGCAAATTCCAAAACGCTTTGTCGCGCCTGTCCCGTTGTCGGTGTAAGGAAAAAAGCCATTATTATTCCGGATATTATTAAGAGTACAAATCCGATAAGAGTAACACCGCCGACAGTATATCCAAACCTCTTTGCATGTTCCGGAACCGAATAGTTGAAGTCTTTTAAGTTCCAACTCATCCCATCTTGTTTTTTAATATCATCCATTTTCAGCCCTTTTTCTTTTTAGGTATGTAAAGAAAAGCCAGACCAGCAATGATAGCAGCTAAACTAAGAGCTTTAATAACCGTTGGCACGGTACTTTCTTTTACATCTTCAGCAATTTCAGCAAAACCTTTTTGTTTTTCTGCACGCTCAAGGCTGTCAATAATATAATTATTCCCCTCTTTGGGGCTCATTGTGGCAGTTGTGGTTACTTTCACGGCCTCCTTTTTATCACCATGAGCTAAAGCAGCTACCGGGGATAAAAAAATTAATATCAACGTAACGTATATCATTCTAATTAACATAATGTTTCTCCTGTTTTTTAGTTTATAATCTATTCATTTGCCACATAGTTCCCTGTACCATGTGAAAAAATTTTTTGGAAAAGTACTTCAATTTCTCATTCGAAAAAACATTTTATTAATTTTTAACATTCACTTACCAAATTACAACAAAGCGTTACCTACAGAATATCAATGAAATAAGATTTCATTATGAATAATATTTGAATATTTTTCAAATCTGTTTTATTGTATCATATTGATTCATAGTTTTATACATTAGCGGCATAGTGGCTGCAATGTTAATTATTGCGGTTCATCAAAAACATAAGTACCTTTGAGGCAAAAACAGAATAGAGATGAAAATTTCAAAAAGCCTTATAAAAATTTCATTAATGGGGATACTGGTTTTTCTGTTAGCAGCATGTTCTAACCAAAAAACTAAGGCTCAAAAGCCAGCTACCGTTAAGGAAACAAGTACTTCGAATGTTAGTCCTTCCGGAAACATGAATGCTCTTATGCGGACTATGGGAATTCAACGGTTTAAGGAAAAGGTAGTTGCACCGAATTTTACATTGAAGAATTTAAACGGAAAGTCGGTAAGTCTAAAAGATTTCAGAGGTAAATTCATATTACTTAACTTTATGGCTACCTGGTGTATGTGGTGCCGTAAAGAGATGCCACATTTGCAAAAACTACACAACCTATTTAAAGATAAAAATTTGGTCATTATAGCTGTTTTCAGCGACAGGGAAGGAGAGCGGGCTGTTAAGCCATTCATAAAAAAATCGGGATACACATTTACGGAAAATTCCGGGACCTATAATTCCGCACTATTGGATCCTACTGGCAGGGTAACAAGTCAATACCGGGTAACGGGGACACCAACTACATACCTGATTGACAAAAGCGGAAATGCATTTGGAGTAGCGCAAGGCTATAGGGATTGGTCAACCAAAGAAGCCTTTACCTTAATTGAAAACCTCACCAATCGAAACTAAAGCAATAAGGTAAAATATTATGGATCAGAATGTTTCATTATTAATTGCATTTACAGCCGGGTTGTTGTCTTTTGTTGCTCCTTGTGCTTTGCCTCTCGTCCCTTCTTATCTTTCTTATATTACCGGGCTGACTTTTAAGGATCTGACCAAAGGCGGGGTCAGGAAGACAACGGTTAAACATTCTCTATTGTTTATTGCTGGATTTTCAACTGTGTTTATTCTGTTGGGAGCTGCAGCAAGTTCTTTAGGGAGTTTGTTAAGAGAATATCAAAGTATTTTACGGTGGATTGGCGGAATTATTATTATATTTTTTGGATTTTATATAATGGGACTGTTTAATCTTAAATTTTTGAATAAAAATATAAAGTTTGAGTTTGCAAAAAGACCTTCGGGTTTATTCGGTTCATTTTTAATCGGCAGTGCTTTTTCCATTGGCTGGACGGCTTGTGTCGGCCCCATACTTGGAACTATTTTATTTTATGCCGGCTCAACCGAAACCGTGAGTCGTGGGATTGAATTGTTAGCAGCCTATTCGCTTGGCCTTGGAATCCCGTTTTTCATTGCTTCATTAGCTGTTAATTCATTTTTGGCAGCTTCAAAAAGAATCAGAAAACACATGCGCCTGATTGAAATAATTTCAGGCGTGTTTTTAATCATTGTGGGAATATTGATTCTTACTAATTACTTTGCCATTTTATCTTCAAGTCTGCAAAAACTCGGTGTAGGATAGATGATATGAATTAGAACAAGACGATAGATGAGACTATAGGTTACACTAAATAACCAAAGGCGTTTTAAACAAGATGTTTTTTGTGGAAGACGTAGCCTTAAATAAAGACAGAACAGGTGGTTAAGCTTCAGTGAGTATTTTTTTGAATTATACCGTTTCTATTGTAAAATGCAAAAATGAGAGCGGCATAATCCTGCCACGTGTTCGGCATGGTTCGGCTATACTTGAATTTTGAAATGTAAATTCAGGTAGTCTCAGAATATAAATAATGTTTCAATTTGGTTGGTGTCATCCCAATCTTTGATGCATTCAAAGAAAGACGGTTCTGCTTTTTGCCTGATTTTAAACAATACAGGCCGGCCCGGCGATTCGTTATAAATATCTGGAAACAAGATTTCAGCTACAACATTATCCCGGATGGTTCCATTGCTGCCTAAACTCTGACTTACTGTTTTATGAACTTTAATTGGTACTAATTTCTTTTTAAAGTATTATTTTGTTAATTTTGCATCAAAACCTAATCCTTTACTATGAAAAATCTACTTATAAGCCTCATTTTTTTTTACTTTTTGACGTCAGGCCTAACTTCCTTTGGCCAGTCCACAAGCCTCGTTTACAGGAAAAAAGGAAAAACAAATTACCGATTGGTACTCACCCTTACCAATGATGCCGGCCGGAAGAAATTTAGTCCGGCAGATTTTAAAAAATCTGACAATCTCTATTTTATCATTACCCCCGAACCAACTGCCAGAAAACAATATTTCAAAAATAACGATACCGAAGATTATTTTTCACAGATCAGTATTGAACAGGATGATAATAAGCAGAACCAAAACAAGCCCCCGTTAGAATTAACCGTGGGAGACAAAACAACAAAGGTACTCCTCTCTTTTGCAAAGGAGAGCCTCCTGCTTTACAAAGCTTTTTACTTTGTTGATAAAGTAGATGAATCAGGCCCTGTGACCATAAGGGAGATTTATTTTCCTTCTTTCGATAAGTACAAAAAGGTTTTTGGAGAGGCTCAGGAAATGATGGTCAAAAAAAAATATATCAGCGCTTTCATTAAGCTTTACCAAATTGAAAAAGATGCCCAAAGCAATCCTGAAATAAAAGCCTATTCGTTCTTCAACAAGGCAACTATAGATATTCCGAAACAAGCCATTCAATACTATATAGATTCATTATATAATATTTTTTTACAGAAACATAAGGTTTTCTTAAAGAAGAATAGTAAACCATCACTTGACAGTTGTAAAGCTGTATTGCAAACTTTTATTCAGGGAGAAGCAGTTTTTCAACCTTATCTGCACATGAAGAAGGATGGAATCCCCCAACTTAATACCAGGGTATCTAAAGTCAGGAACGAAATGGTTTCTATATACGCCACTGATAAACGAACATTGAAACAGTCCAGTATGGCATTACTGGAATCAGGCAATTATTCTAATTACAAATTTTTTCTTTTTGTTGATGTACTAAGTCGTATGCTTGTTCAAATTGATTCTTTAAAGATTATTGATGGGATAGTACCTTTGAACATAAATAGTTTAAATAAATTTCCGGGAAAAAAAGAGGTGCTGGTTAATACCGGATGGCTTAATGACTTTAATAACCTTGTAGGTTTCTTAAATGACAATATTAAACATCAAAAAGTTATTTTTAGCCCCGCTGTTATCTCTCACCTTAAACAACTGAGTTCCATGGAAAGACAACCTTATTTTGAGATATTCAATGCTTTTAATTCACTGAACAGTAATCCTCAAATTTTTTATTCCAATATCAACCGTGCCATTGTAAAATGTACGGACAGTACGCTATTAAGAAATATGGACACCTGGCTGGTTTCCTATAAAATTACCCATGAGCAAATTGATAAAAAATATGTAACGGAAATTAATACGGGTATCAGGCAAATCAATAATGGCCGTTGGGCAAAAGCTGAAAACACCTTTAATATTATTAAACGTCAGGTAAACACAATACCGTCACCGTGGTTTTATTCTGCAGAAATTAAATATCATCAAAACGAGTTGTTTTCTGCGGAAGCGCAGTTTGGCAAATCTCTTGAACTCTATTCACATTATCTGGCCCCACGACTGTTTATTTTTCAGAGTTTATTATCCGAAAAACGATATGCGGACTTGTTGGCAAATGCAGACACGGCCATTTATTCTTTCAATATTTGGTATTTCCACTACATCAAAGCCATCGCTTTGTTTCATTTAAAAAGAAACCAGGATTGTATAAATGAATTATTAACCCAATGTATTGCGCTAAATCCCAGTGATTTAAAGCAATATTATTTATTAGGAGATGCTTATTTGCGTATCGGAAATTTTAAAAAGGCAAAAGAAGCTTATATGAAAACGAGAGAAATTGATCCTTACGCTGATTCCAAATACTTTAATGCTAAAATGCAGAATTTTTTTAAGCAACGGAACCATCGTATTAAAAAGAAACCGGAAGTATCATCTGTATCTTCTAAGACCGGATTAGATTTGAAATAGATTTGTCCGCTTTTACCACTTTGTAAAGCTTGTCACCACGCCGCAGCAACGAGGTCACGAGAAACGAGCAAATATCACCTTTCTTTACCCTCTTCACCGGTTCGAGATCAAGACGAATCTCGGTGAGCATATCCTCGTAAACACCCGTGGTACTACCTATTACCATAATCTTGTCTCCAAGTTCCAGCGAATGCGTTTCCATTTTCAGCTCGGCTACCCCTATCTTGCTGTAGTAATTGGTGATTTTCCCGATATAAATTTTTCTCCCGGTAGCCTGGTTGCCATACTCTTCGGTCCATTCACCGGTTTTGCCTCCGAGATAATAACCCTCCCAAAAGCCGCGGTTATAAACGCCCGACAGTTCGATATTCCATCGGTCTATGTTTTCCTGTGTATAATTTCCTTCAAACCATGCATTAACAGCTGCGCGGTAAGTTTGGGAAACAGTTTTCACGTATTCGGGAGAACGGCTGCGCCCTTCTAACTTCAGCACACGCACACCGGCATTTAGAATTTTATCAAGAAAAGAAACGGTATTCAGGTCTTTGGGTGACATGATGTATTTGCCATCCACTTCCAGTTCGAGATCCGACTCGGTATCTTTCACTTTGTATTTCCGGCGGCAGGGCTGCAGGCAGGCGCCCCGGTTGGCCGAAGAGTTGAGGTTGTCAAGGCTGAGATAACATTTGCCGGAAACAGCCATGCAAAGAGCTCCGTGGGCAAAAATTTCAATTTGTATCAACTCCCCTTTCGGCCCGCGGATATCCTGCCCACGAATGGCGGTGGTAATAGCTTTCACCTGATCAATACGCAGCTCACGCGCCGTAACCATAACATCGGAAAAATGTGAATAAAATTTTACTGCTTCGATGTTACAAACATTGCTTTGGGTGGAAATATGAATCTCCACGCCTTTTTGAAAAGCATATTGAATAACTGCCTGGTCGGAAGCAATGACAGCGGTAATATAGTTTTCTCTGGCTGCATCAACAATTTTTCGCATGAGCGAAAGTTCTTCATCGTAAATTTCAGTATTCAGCGTTATGTACGAACGGATGTTGTTTTCTTTGCAGATAGAGGATATCTTCACCAAATCATCAAGGGTAAAATTTTTGGATGATCGTGAGCGCATATTCAGGTTTTCGATACCGAAATAAACCGAGTCGGCACCCCCCTGAATAGCAGCCATCAGCGACTCATACGAGCCGACAGGAGCCATTATTTCCACCTCTTTTGCCGTCATTGTCAGAATTTAAGGCTGCAAAAGTAATGAAAACATGGACATATAAAGCGGGACAACCAGCCTCGCTTCCTTCGGGAACTTGTAATAGAACAGAGATATAAGGTTGATTTCAAAATTAATAAAAATCAAAATGTCTCCCCGTGGCGAAGTATTAACAAAATGAAGATTGAAAAAATAATTTCACAAAACAATTGCTGAACGCAAATTACCATAAGGTGAAGCTTTTCCACGCACAAGGAAAAGTAATTAAAAAAGATTGCTTCGCGCCACAGCACAAACCCACCACTCCTGGCTTGCAATAGGGACAAGAGAAGATAGAACTAACGAAATATTTCCACTGCTGCATATTTTCAAAGTGTATCAATATAATCAGCAGGAGGACGAACACCGGTAACAACTACCTGAATCTCAGGCTAATACCAGCAAGAAACTAATATTTGTCAATGGAGAGGAATGTTCTAAAACTCAATACAGTAGAAAAACGGGGAATTTCTCAGTTGGTTAGAAATTAAAATTAAGGCCTGTAAGGTCTGCCCCGGGGCGGGACCATGGGGCGGTGATGCATAGGTCTGTTTCGCATAAAACGCATGCGACGATGTTCCATCATTTCAAGCCGCTTAACCTGTTTCTGTGATAGGAAAGGTTTCAGGTCGTGGTGTAGATTTTTTATAAGTTGCTGCTGTTGTTCACGAAAAAACATCATATTCTCCCGGTTTTTTTGAGCATACGTCTTTAAAACAGGCCACATATTCCGCATTTGTTCCGGAGAGGGACGTAAAACGCGCATAAATTCATATCGAAATCCTTTTTCAGTGTAGTATTTTTGCATACGGTTCACCCGGTTATGTATGAGCCTCCCGCTCACCAGGAAACCGAGGGCAAAACCAATGAGCAAAACAACAACAAAAGCCAGTGTATATTTTAATTTCGTGTTCATAACCTTTATTCTTTAAAAAATACTGAGAAGTCCCAAATCGGGAGTATAACCGTTGATACCCAACAAGCTGTTTAAGTTCAGGCTGCCATCCACAAAATAAATCGTGAGCAAAACCAGAATGATAGCTGCAACTCCGGAGAGTGCGATAGTACGAAAAATTGAAAGGAAAGCAAACCCGCGTTCGCCGGCAATACGTTGCATAAGTCTTTCGGTAAAACCGGCGGAAAAATCTGCATCAAAAGCTGCTATCTTTGTCCGCATGTTGTCCATGTTTTCTTTTTCCTTTCTCAGTGCTTTCGATTGATATAGTCCATCCTGAAGCTGCCGTTTTTCTTCTTCATTCAACGGTGCATCGTACGAGCGCAGCAACAAGTGTTTTACATTTTCCATAACTTCATTCCTCCAATTTTTGCAATATCAATTTTAATTTTTTCTGCGCCCTTGCCAGTCTTGAAAGTACTGTTCCTAAGGGTAAATTCAGCAACCCCATCGTTTCTTTGGTGGAAAACCCCTGCATGATACGCAGCACCACCACTGTCCGGTATTTTGTCTCCAACTGCGCCAAAGCCTTTTCCACCAATTCGGCATTGTCGCTATTGCGGTAAACATTGTCATCTGCATGATAACAACTGTGTTTTTCTTCCAAACTCAGCCATTTTCGTGATGTCCTTCGTTTCAACTCGTTTAGCGACAGGTTAATGGCTATCCGTGTGAGATAAGTTCCCAAAGCAGCATCGCCCTTATACTGATGCATGGAGCGGTAAAATCGCAGAAAGGTTTCCTGTCCCACATCATCTGCATCGGCACGGTTGCCCAGCATCCCCACAATCACTTTGGCTACCAAAGTCCGGTATTTGCCCACAATTTGTTCAAAAGCATTTTGGTCGCCGCCCATTGCAGCCTTTACCATGGCCACATCATCTGCATATTTACCCATCACTTTTTCCAAAAAGCTTCCGTTTTATAATTGACAACAACAAAGTTTGTTTTATTCCAAAACCGCTAATTTTGTTTTGTTTGAACGATAATTCAATCCGGAGAAAACTAATACCCGTTTGACCTGTAATCGGTTTATTCAGTGTATATGCCTCTGAAATCATCGCGAAAAATCACAATCTATTAGAAAAATTCTAATATTTAATCTTATTTCCAACCATCAATACTCCGGTAATAATTTTATTCACCTGATTTTCAATCAGTTGTAGATGTTTCATAATAAGTGCAACTTATTGTGAAACAAGTATTTGCGTCTTGGCGTCTTTGCGAGAACGAAAAATTACCGAACTATTGAACCATAAAAGTAGACATTTTTTCTCCTTTACCTGACAATTAGCCAAACAAGGTCAAAAAATCAAGAATATCTTGCCATACCGGTTAGGTTGCAATTGGATGACTTATGTCTTGGATAATATCCAATCTACAATAGCTTTGACTTTATGAAAAAGAATAAATTTTATGTTTTCTTTCAAACAGAAGGAATAGAACGAATCAAAAGAATGAAAACAGCTGAATTTTTCCGTAATTTTGTGGAAACATTAACAGCTAAAACTTAAATCATGTATGGAAAATTTAAAGAATATCTAACCCGTGAAATTAGCGCTATTCGCAACGAAGGATTGTACAAAGAAGAACGTATCATTGTTAGTCCACAGGGGGCAGAGATAGAACTGGAATCCGGAGACAAGGTGTTGAATTTCTGCGCCAACAACTACCTCGGGCTTTCCAATCATCCCGAACTGATTAAGGCCGCCAAAGAGGGCCTCGACACACACGGTTACGGTATGTCATCCGTTCGGTTTATCTGTGGTACCACCGATTTGCATAAAACGCTGGAACAGAAAATTGCCAAATTCTTCGGAACGGAAGACACCATTTTGTATGCCGCTGCTTTTGATGCTAACGGTGGTGTTTTTGAACCGTTGCTCACCGCTGAGGATGCCATCATCTCTGACAGCCTGAACCATGCTTCTATTATCGATGGCGTAAGACTTTGTAAAGCACAGCGTTATCGCTATCTCAATGCCGATATGGCCGCTCTCGAAGAGGTGCTGAAAGAAGCACAGAAAAATCGCTTTCGTGTGATTGTTACCGATGGGGTTTTCAGTATGGACGGCAACGTGGCGCCTATGGATAAAATAGTGGAACTGGCAGAAAAATATGATGCCATGGTGATGGTGGACGAAAGCCATTCGGCAGGTGTTGTTGGTCATACCGGAAGAGGCGTCAGCGAGTACTTCAACATTACCGGACAACTTGATTTGATTACCGGAACACTTGGCAAGTCGTTCGGAGGCGCCATTGGGGGGTTTACTACCGGTCGCAAGGAAATCATCGAAATGCTACGCCAGCGTTCGCGTCCTTATTTGTTTTCCAACTCGCTGCCTCCCATGGTGGTTAATGCCGGCATTCGTATGTTCGACATGATGTCGGAGACCAATGCATTGCAGGATAAGCTACATAAAAACACCGACTATTTCATGGAAAAGATGACGTCCGCCGGATTTGACATAAAACCTACAAAATCAGCCATTTGTGCTGTTATGCTTTACGATGCCAAACTATCGCAGGATATGGCTGCAAAATTGTTGGATGAAGGAATTTATGTCATTGGTTTCTATTTCCCGGTGGTTCCCAAAGGAGAAGCACGTATTCGCGTGCAGCTTTCGGCGGCTCATGAAAA
Organism: uncultured Lentimicrobiaceae bacterium; assembly: GCA_964386145.1. GTDB lineage: Bacteria > Bacteroidota > Bacteroidia > Bacteroidales > F082 > Sulfidibacterium. The sequence continues at coordinate 10,744 of CAYLSW010000009.1, forward strand.
AGAACATTTGGATAAAGCCATTACCGCTTTTACCAAAGTAGGAAAAGAGTTGGGTGTTATTAAATAGAGTCCGTCTATAAAGTCCGCTAACTTTGTTATACTCGTTTTTCATATCAGTCATTTACAAAAGTAAACTCCTGATACTCAAAATTCGCAAGCCTCGTTAGCGAACTTTCTATTCCAGACTCCTGACTTTATGGACAGAGGCTAAATAAATGAAAAAGATACAGAGTTTGGATTACAAGTCCCGGCCAGCCTACTTTTTTTATACGGCTGATTGAGGAGGTAAATCTGCTTTTGCGAGGCATTCGAATTACAAACCCAAACGAGCAAAGGTTTTAATTTAAAGGTCTCTTTGCGATTTTTGCGAAATCTTTGCGTTCTTTGCGTGAAACCTTTTAACCGATTGAAAAAAATTAATGTACTCTGATTATGATTTTTGGAACAGGAACGGATATTATTGAGATAAAGCGTATTGAAAGTTCTATTGCGCGAAGCGAAGCATTTGTAAATAAAATTTTTACCGAGGCGGAACAGGTTTATTGCAAAGGGCAAAAAGCGGGAATATTCCAGAGTTATGCCGCGCGTTATGCCGCCAAAGAGGCTGTTTTCAAAGCACTGGGAACGGGCTATCGCTATGGAATGGCTTTCAGGGAAATAGAGGTAATAAACGATAAGCTGGGGAAACCGGAAGTTACGGTTCACGGAAAAGTAAAAGCTTTCGTTCAGGAACAGAAAATCACAAATATCCACATAAGCCTTTCGCATATAAAAGAGATGGCGCTGGCTTTTGTGATTCTGGAAAAATAAACAGCATTTCTTTGTGCGTTTCCATCCTGAGGCTCGGACAATTAAAGCACCTTTTTCAGCAACTCATCCTTATCGGGAATCTGGTCTTCAAAATTATCAAGATGTAGTTTAGAGTATAGCAAGGGAGCCAGTGATTGGATCGGTTCGTAAAAAACAGACTTCTTCACCGCCTGCGGCTTTATAATCGTCCTTCCCGTATCGAAGTAGTTGATGATAAAAATGATAATACTGAGAAAAAGAGCGCCTTTCAGTATTCCGAAAACAGCACCTCCCAGCTTATTTAAGAATCCAAGCATCAAAATGTTGATAAACTTCTCTAAAATTTTGGCCAGTGCCAAAACAATAATGACCACACCGATAAAAGTAACAATAAAAGATATGGCAGCCATGTATTTCGGCTCAATATTGAAAAATTGCTTTAGGTAATCGGCAGTGAAATCAGAAAAATAGAAGGCAAAATAGAGACCCAGAATAAACGCTGCCAGCGAAGCAATTTCGATAATCAGCCCTTTCTTGAAACCGTTATAGCCAAACCATAATAGTGGAATCAGTAAAATAATATCCAGAAGATTGATGCTCATGTCCGGAGATGTTAATTCATTCCAAAAGTAGTAAAAAAGTTATCACCGGATTACCCGACAATACGCAGATATTTTCGTGGGATGTTGAGAATGATGGCGCTACCCACCACTTCAATTTCAACTTTTACGCGGTTTTTCCCGTTGGCTTTTATCAGGATACCTTTTAACCCGATAAGGTTACCGGCCATAACTTCTACTTCCTTACCTTCTTCCCATACCACATCTTCGTTCAATACCGGATCTATTTCGGTAAGGTAAATTTTTATGGCATCAATTTGCTGCGGTGGAACGGACACTGCTTTTCCTTCAAAGCTAATAAATTTCACCGCTCCCCGCGTCTGCAACACTTTGTAGTACTCTTTTTGGGTGATATACACAAAAATATAGGAGCGAAAAAGTGGTTCTTCCACCCATTTTTTCCGGTCGCTCCACTGCCTCAGCCTTTTTTCCAGTGGCAGGTAAAATTCGATACCGACACCCTCCAGCTCAATTGCCACTTTTTTCTCTGTACGTGATCTTACATACAAGGCATACCAGACTTTTTCAGTATTTTTCTTCCTATCCATAAGTGTTGTACTTTACCACGGCTTCAAATTTTTTCCGGATTTTTCGGCGATGCTTGTAATTTTCCGGTGTATAACCAACCGTAATCAACAGAGAAATATTTTTCTCTTCCGGGACATGCAGCAATTCTTTTACTTTTCTCTCGTCAAACCATCCCAGCATACAGGTTCCCAGTCCTTCTTCCGTTGCCTGAAGGCAAAAGTGCTCAGCCGTAATGCCCACATCTATCAGAGGGTACTCTTTTTTCTTAATTCGCCCACCCACTTCGGTAATTACTTTGGGCTTTTCCATGACAATAACAACAATAACCGGGGCTTGAGAAGCAAACATATTAAAAGAAGATAACGGTCCTCGCGCCGCTTTGCCCACTTTTTCTACCAGTTCAGGCTCGTTGACAACCACGAAAGTCCAGGGTTGCGAGTTGCTTGCCGATGGCGCCAAACGGGCAGCTTCAAGACAGCGTTCCAGCTTTTCCGTCTCGATGGGTCTGTCTGTATATTTCCGGTCACTTTGTCGCTTTTGTATTAGTTCAAGGAAATTTTCCATAAGTCAATAGTTTTTGTTGGTTAAAAAAGATTTTTTTGTTTTTTCATTATGCCCTGTACTACGGATGCCAGCAGTATCAACGTACTGATATAACCTGAAATACGAGCAATCATATCACCATGTTTTACGTAATAGGTGATGTGGCTGTTGATGTTAAGCTGACGGGTAATAACAGCCGGCTTCCAGTAGGCAGTTTTCTGCTGGATGTCTCCTCTTTGGTTGATAAAGCCGGAAATACCTGTAGTGGCTGACTGTGCCACATCGCGGCGGGTTTCGATGGCACGAAGCACCGAAAAAAGAAAATGCTGACGGTAACCGGGAGTAGGGCCCCACCAGCCATCGTTGGTGATGACAAAAATAAGGCCGGCTCCTGCCCGGATAGTTTTGTTCACAAAATCCCCGTAAACAGATTCATAACAAATCAATGGCGCAACTTTTACATCGGTCTTCGCATTAGTAAAAACGGTCGTGTGGTTGTCCTCTTTCAGCGTGCCCACAATTCCGCCCAAATTAATAGCATATTTTTCAAGCGGTTTCAGAAAGAACCATGAAGGCATTTTTTCGACCCCCGGAACGAGTTTCGATTTATGATGAACCTGAACATAAGGTGAATGATCAATATAAAAAGCAGTATTATAAGCGTAATAGTACAACCCTTTTCTGTAAAGCCGTGCAGCAGGCGTTAGTTTTTCGTTGTGGCGGAGCCAACGAAAGGTGGCAGCACCAATGACTACGGCAAGTTTTGGATAGGGACGAATAAAATTTTGCAAGGTGCGGATACTTCGCGATCGTTCCAAAGTACCCTCCCAGATATTTTCCTGAATAGCAGATTCGGGAAATACCACATAATCGGTACTATCTGTTACCTTTTCCGCTGCCAATTTCAGGTTTCTTTGCAGAATCTCAGCAGGCGGCAATCCATACTCTTCTGTGTAAGGGTCAATGTTGGGTTGAACCACCACGACATTGACCGGATTTCGGGTTTCCCGGTAATGAGAATAGCGATATAACGAGAGGGAGAGAGGTACAATGAGCAAAAGAAAGAGTGCGACAAAGTTTCCAACCATCCTGATTTTTTCTTTTGAACGATAATACTGTAGCACTTTAAATACCAAAATGTTTACAAATATCACCCAAAAACTTCCACCCAAAACGCCGGTAAATTCATACCACTGAATCCAGGTGTGTTTGCTGGCAAAGACATTTCCAAGGGTAAGCCATGGCCAGGTCAGATCCCAGTTCATGTTAAAATATTCCCAGCTAATCCAGTAAAAAATCAAAATTCCAAAACCACGCCGGTTGTTGAACAACCATTTTTTTGAGATATGAAAAACCTGAAAAACTGTTGCCATAAAAAGCGAATTTAGCGAAATGGCTACTAATGCACCACCAGCTGTCGAGTTCCATATCCACCATGTGGTCAGAGCGTTCCAAACGAGAAAAGTGAGCCAGGCAAACCAAAACATACCTTTCCGATTACTATCGCCCAATTGTTGCTGCACAAAGAACAGTGGTACCAGCGCAACGAAAATCAGTGGCGTAAAACCGTGTTCAGGCCAGGCCGCTGCCAACAGCAAACCGGAAGTCAGTGAAAGTAACAGCAAATAAATCCGTTTCATGGAGAAAAATTTGTGGCTAAATTAAGGTTTTTGCACATT
>CAYLSW010000009.1:15002-23519 GCA_964386145.1 uncultured Lentimicrobiaceae bacterium
AATAAATCCGTTTCATGGAGAAAAATTTGTGGCTAAATTAAGGTTTTTGCACATTATCGCGGCAGGTAATTACAAAACATAAAGAAGGTTTAACCTTTCAAAAATACGATTACTTTCTCCCGGAATCCTTAAATCCGCAAGGCTTTTTCGTTACGAAAGGTTGAAATGTGCGTTAGTGTTGGGAAGCGCAGCGCATAAGTACCGCAAACGTAGCTCCTGTTACGGTGAGGAACTTAAAACGAGCATCCGCCGGGCGGTAGCGTGCAGTTTGTCCTTGCAGTAGAAAGAGTCTTACGGATTTAAGGAATTATATCAATATTTAATAAACGGCCATTTTTCAGAAACGATAATGAAGGATAAAGTAATAGTGATTTTGTCCTCAAAAAATCAGGATACAGTAGTTGTCTCGGCTTCAGATAAATTCTATTGAGATAATTATGTTAATACCTTCATATGAGAAAAATGTGTATATTGTGCTTCTTTAAATTAAGATGCGGTTCTCCATGATAAAGGTGATAATAGCGGATGATCATCCCATAATAATTGAAGGCCTCAGGACGGCTTTTGCAAAAGACCCGGAGATTTTCCTGCTTGCCGAAGTTAACAATGGCAGGGAGTTGCTCCGTAAACTGGAGGAAAAGGCTGCCGATGTGGTTTTAATGGACATCAACATGCCGGAGATGGATGGCATTGCTGCCACGCTGGAAATAGTCAAACGTGGCTTAGAAACGAAAGTGATTGCCTTTTCGCAGTACGATGACAAACATTTTATCCGGCGTATGCTGAAAGCCGGAGCTCGCGGTTATCTTTTAAAGAGTACCTCTTCAACTGAAATTGCCAATGCAGTGAAAGTGGTTTATCAGGGCAGTATTTACCTTGGAAAAAATCTTCCGGAAATTTATTCAGATAACAGACCGTCGTTGCAAAAACGTTTTATTCCCGACCTTAGCACCCGCGAAAAAGAAGTACTGAAACTGATTTGTTTCGAAAAAAATACCCGCGAAATTGCCGATACGCTTTTTATCAGTACCCATACAGTCGAATCACATCGCGCCAACCTGCTATCAAAAGTCGGTGCCCGCAACACTGCCGGGCTTGTAAAATGGGCCATCGAAAACGATAGGATGGAATGCTAAAAAATCTGAAATATTATGTGATGCGGCGATTCCATGATAAAAAGATGATGCTTTTGTTAGTCACGGGCTTTTTACTCTTTTCATGGATTCGTGTTGTTGCCCTTCCTCAACCACCATCTCAAGGGGAATCTTTCCGACTAAAAGCCCAACAGTTTTTACGAAGTAACAATCTTGATTCGGCAATGTATTATTTCCGGAAATCCGCTGCAAAAGCATTACAACAGAAAAACGAACAGGAGTACCTGACAACTCGTCTGCAAATGGCTGGATGTTTTCTGCGTAAGGGCGAAAATGATAGTGCCTTACTGATAAATAAAAATGTACGACGTACCAGTCGTAAAAAGGGTTACCGCCAACTGGAAGTGATTTCGGAAAATGCGCTGGGTCAACTGGCAATCAGAGAAACCCGCCCTCAGGATGCCCTGAAACATTTTACGGCTGCCTTAACGTTGGCCAGGAAGCTTCAGGATAAGCATGCCGCGGCTTTTTCTAACCTTAATCTTGGCAATACTTTTGCTAAACTGGGCCTTTACAAACACGCCGGCTCTGCTTATCGAAAGGCATTGCAGTTAAGTGCGGAAAAAAAAGAATCCCGTTTTAAAGCAACAATTTACAGGCAACTGGCTTATGTATTGGAAAAAGAGGGGAAAAAAGATTCGGCCAGGCTGCTGTTGCAAAAGCTACGGATTTCGTCTCCCGACCGGCCTTCCTCAGAACAATTGGCCCGCAATGCACTGGACAGGGCACACTATTTCCAAAAAACAGGAGAGATACAGCAGGCAAGCCGTTATTATCATCGTGCTAATGACGAGGCAAAAAAAGCAGGGATTGTTACGATCCGAATCGATGCTTTGAAAAGTCTGGCCGAAATGGCATTGCTTACCGGTCATCTTCAGGAAACTTTCCGGTTGGCGCAACAGGCTTTACAACTCACAGAACAACTCTCAGGAAACTTGCCTTTCCCTGATATTTATAAGACATTGTATCTTGCCTGGAAGCAACAAGGAAATTACGACTCGGCTCTTTTTTATCATGAAAAACTGTTCCGGGCACAGCAGATTGTTTACAACCAAAATCAGCAGGAAAACCTGGCCGACTTGCGGGTAAAGTATCAAACCGACCTGACCCAAAAGCAGTTACTTCAACTAAAAAACGAAACGCTTGAAAAAGACATACGGCTTAAAACCCGTCAGATGCAGGTAAATACTTTGCTGGGCAGTAGTTTTACCCTAATTTTGATATTGGCACTGTTAGTGGCATTTTATTTCTATAAACAAAAGCAAAACAGAAAGATACAACAGCAGGAACGTGGAAAACTATTGCTCGAAAAAGAGGCGGAGGCCGCTCAGGCGCTGGTGATGGGAGAGGAAAAAGAGAGACGGCGTATTGCACTGGAATTACATGATGGTATTGGTGTTTTGTTGTCATCGGCCGGCATCTTTTTTTCGAACATAGAGGAACAGCCTGGTATTGAAAACGGCGAAATGATACAAAGGGCACGCCGGTTGCTGGAACAGGCCGGCACGGAGGTGCGCCGTATTTCGCATAACATGATGCCGGAAGTGCTGACACGTTTCGGGTTGAAAGCAGCACTGGAAGATTTGTTCGACGATTTTTCCGAAAAGGAAAAACTGAAAATAAAGGTAAAAATACTACTGCCGAAGCGTCTTGACGAAAGTGTTGAAATAATGGTTTACAGAATTATACAGGAATTATTAAACAACACGTTAAAACACAGCAAAGCCGGTGAAGTTGCTTTTTTGTTTCACCTCGAAGGAGAAAACGCTTATTTGGATTACCGGGATGACGGTATAGGATTTGATCAGGAAAAAGCAACCCAACCGGGCATGGGCTTGCCTGGCATCCGCAGCAGGGTGGAGTTCCTGCGCGGAACTTTCTATTTACAAACCTCTCCGGGAAATGGTTTTACGCTAAAAATTACTTTTCCAGTTTTATAAACTATCTTGCTTTTATCTTTCGGCATACTCTTCTTCCATCCCTGAAAACCGCTATTTTACAGTTTCGCTGAAAACAGGGATTATTTGTTGAACAATAATAATGAAAATGGGAAGGTGAACGGGTTTGCAAATTTTGCGGATGGCGTTCCCTCAGTATCCATTAAAGAATATTACAACAACGGAAAATTAAAAAAAAACACTGTTGAATAATAAGAAAAACGGCGTTTTATAAAACCTATTTTGACAACGGACAGTTACAGATAATCATGATATTTATTCGTTTTTTAAATTTTAATAAAAAGTGGCAGAGCAAAGGATGGTGGACCATCCGGCCCGGTAAAACAGTTTATGCGAATGACACAAAGAATCGTATTCTGTACTTTTATGCCCTAAGCAAAAAAAGAGCCTGGAGAGGAAACCATTACAAGACATATAAAGCAAAGCGCTACCCAATGAAAAGATGGGAAATTACCCAAAAAGGCGGAGGAATGCGCACAATGATTTTATCCTGCCGGTAGCCGGGGCTACCGACATTGGGAAACAGGCTGCTTCTTTCTGCTTTCAGGGCGTATTTATGAAAAAGTTTTTCATAAACCGTGCGGACAAAAGGATGTTTTGTATGCAAAAATGTATATATTAGCCTGCAAATATATAGAACCTTACAGTATTCCCGTTTTTACCAATACCCGAAACAGTATTCCCAAGAATTTAAAGAATGAATCAACCAACAGCAACAAGTAAACAAACCTGGAAATTTTCACGCGCCTTCTGGACCGCCAACATGGTGGAGCTGCTGGAACGCGGCGCTTATTACGCTGTATTTATCGCCATTACGCTGTACCTCAGCGATGTGGTTGGATTTTCCGATATCGAAGCCGGCTATGTGGCGGGTATTTTTTCTGCCGGATTGTATTTTCTTCCCACCTTTTCCGGGGCGTATGCCGACAAAATCGGATTCCGTCCGGCAGTAATCCTGGCTTTTTCGTTATTGACGGTCGGTTATTTTTCTCTCGGATTTTTGCCTTACAAGGTAACGGTTATTCCTGCCTTGGCATTGGTCATGCTCGGCGGGTCGTTCATCAAATCCATCATCACGGGTACAGTGGCAAGGGAAACCGGTAAGAGCAACCGTGCACGGGGTTACGCCGTCTTTTATGCCATGGTGAATGTGGGTGCTTTTTTGGGTAAAACCATTGCTTACCCTGTCCGCATAAATCTCGGAACGGTCTATATTAATTATTATGCGGCAGGACTGGCATTTTTTGCGCTCATCATCTCACTGATTTTTTATAAAACCTCGCACGAAGCCGGAAAAGGCAAAAGTATAAAAGAGGTTTGGCAGGCTTTACGCTCATTGCTCAAACGCGGTCGCCTGGTCATCCTCATAATATTAATCACCGGTTTTTGGATGATTCAGAGTCAATTATATGCTTCTATGCCCAAATATATCATTCGTACCGTGGGGGTTAATGCCGCCCCCGAATGGTATGCCAATGTTAACCCGCTGGTGGTAGTTATTACAGTTATGTTTGTAACTGAAATGATGCGCCGGAAAAAAGCCATTTCCTCCATGATAGTCGGGATGTTCATTATGCCCGTTTCTGCTTTTGCCATGTCGATGGGGCCGTGGCTGTCGGAAATTACCGGTCATACGGTCTCTTTCGGCTTTTTCGGTTTGCACCCTATTGCTGTGATGATGATTGTAGGCATTATCTTTCAGGCATTGGCCGAAACGTTTATTTCGCCACGCTATCTGGAATATTTTTCACTGCAGTCGCCCAAAGGAGAGGAAGGTATGTATCTTGGATTCAGCCATCTGCACTCTTTTCTCGCCAGTTTGCTCGGTTTCATCAGTTCAGGATACCTGTTGGATAAATACTGTCCCAATCCCAATACGCTCACGGCAGCCGAAAAGCTAACCGCTTACGACCATGCCCACTACATTTGGTATGTTTATGCCGGTATCGGACTGGCCGCAGCTATTCTGCTTATGGTTTTTAATGTGGTAACGAAAACCATCGACAAAAGAAAAGGAGTCATTCCTGTGGATTGACCTTCCTTTTTCTCTTTACGGCTCCGGGTTACACATTCCGGATTCTTTTCAACTTTTATCCCTGAAAATAACCATTATTCTTTATAGCAGAAAACAGGGATGTTTTTCTCCTATGATGTGCTCACTTTTGTACTCCGGTTCCTAAAAAGATACCTGTTATGCGAAAGCCAAAATGATCTCTTTCTGAAACCGGATTATTACTTCATCAAAAACAGAGACCATCATGAAAATACGAAAAACAGTTCTTCTGCTTGCCGCTCTGGCCACAGTGTTGGCAAGCGCCTGTACATCGCAAAACGGATCGGAAAGCGCAAACAGAATTGAAGAAAAGTTTAAGGACATTAAAATCCAAACAACAAACGAAAAGCAATTGTTGTTAACAAACTATCTGAGCACCCTTGACAACAAAAAGCCCATCGTGCTCATCACATGGAAACATGATTGTGCCGGTTGTAAAAAAGTGATCGAAAATTTAATTCTGGAGAGAGATATGAAGCAATCATTTGAACTGGTTACACTCAACCTGAATACGGTAAAACAATATGGCCAGTTTAAAACCAAACAGGCCTATGCCAAAATGAAAAACAGTGTCCGGTGGAATTGCAACAACCTCTATGATTCGACCGGATCGTACATTGACAAATTGTATGATGGAAGGCATTCGGGCAGCGAAATCTACATCATTAAAGAGGGCGAAATATATTACTTTAATCATAGCAGTAATAGTAATAATTATCGGAAAGAAAGCGCCCTTATTCCGGCAGCATTATTGTCTGAAAAAAAACCCGTTCGCAGCGTGTTAAAATATGACAACGGGAAAACACGGTTGATATACGGATTTGATAAATTACGGAAATCCGGAATCTGGACGGCTTATTACGAGAATGGCCGGCTTGTTTCTAACATTAATTATGTTAAAGGAAAAATAGACGGGCCGTATAAATACTATTATGAAAACGGAAAATCGTATGCTGTTGGCCGGTTTGAACAGGGAGAAAAAAACGGCGACTGGAAGTTGTATTATAATAACGGCCAGCTTAGAGCAGTGGGTAAGTATAAAAACGATGAATTGGAGGGGCCATGGAAATATTATTATGAAAATGGCAAAACAAAAGCCGCCGGCGACTTTACCAACGGTAAAAAAGCTGGTCGCTGGAAATACTATTTTAAGAGCGGCAAAACAGAAACCCTTGCAGATTATCAGGATGGTAAAAATCACGGAAATTACCAATCATTTTACTCCGGCGGAAAACCGTATGCAAAAGGGAATTATGCCAAAGGGGAAAAAGCAGGCAAATGGGTCTATTATTATAGCAATGGCAATCTGAAGAAAACCGGACGATTTGTAGCTGGTAAAAGAGATGGCGGGTGGAAAGAATATTATGAAAACGGACAATTGGAAGAAACGCGACGCTATGCAAATGGTAAAGCTGATGGAGAATGGAAACTCTATTTCGATAACGGACAGCTTTATCAAACACAACTTTGGAAGAACGGTCGTTTTATGGATTTAATTTCCTGTTTCGATGGAAAAGGCAGCCCCCTGAAAAAAGGAACACTGACAGATGGAAACGGAACCGTGATTTCTTATTATAAAAGCGGGAAATTCAAAGATATAGACAATTATTTAAACGGTAAGCGTGAAAAAAATTACAAATGGAACCGTTATGTAAAAGAATTGCAACAATTGGTGAAAAAATCAAAACGGCAACCGTTACACCCCTATTCGGGATCAACCATTCGTTTTATATCTTATCCTTTGCAACAGGCTGTTTTCAAAGACTCGCTTTACTATTTAATTATTCCGTTGGATATTTCACAAAAAAAATGGGTTCAATTGATGATGAAAAATGCCAGACGTTGGCGGATTTTTACCAACATGGACCCACAGATAGCCGGAAAATTTCGTAAGGTAAACTTTAAAAACATTGGTTCGATATATCTGGATGGGAAAAAAATACACCCCGCTAAATTATCAAATATTGTATTACAGGGAGGTAAAGACATTGATATGGATGAGGTTAAAGATAGTAATATATACCTCGCTATCATTATGTCGCCAAAGAAATACAAAAAGCAAAAAGAAAACCACACCAAAATTTATCTCGGTTATTATGCTTTTAATAATGAAAAAAAATGGGATAATTTTCAACAAAAACTGAAACGATTAGAATAAATACTACCATTATGAAAAATTACTTTGCCCTTTTTATCCTGTGGATGCTTGCAACGCCCTCATTTTCACAAAACAATTCCGTTATGTCGAATAACTTAATACTTAAAGCCAAAACTAAAATGGTTACTTTATCAAAATTAAAAATTCATAGTAACTCAGATCTTCGATCAGCCTCCGTAAGAATGAACAGTGCATTGCATGCTCTTGGCAATGTGGAAGATCAATATATCACAGCAGAAGAAAAATGTGAAAAAATTATCCGGAAAATAAGAGAATGCCCCAATTTCGCCTCCTCAACCGAAGGAAAAAAATTGATAAGCAGCACCCGTTATGTTTCCCGTAAAATTTATCTGCTCAAGAAGAAGTTATCAAATGTCCAATCAAGTATTTCAAGCAGTCATGCACGTATCTATACCGCCTCCAAAACACGGGCAGGCGGCATTTCGGGAAGATACTGGCGTGAGGTTCGCGGAGAAGCACATAGTTATTTAAATGATGGTATTAGGTACTGGAACAGCTTTGCTTCGGAATACAGAACTTTAGGTCGAAATATAAATTTTTACTCTTTGGATATCAACATATTACATAACGAGGTTAAAAACTATGATTGCCCTGAATAGGAGGTTCTGCCAAAGAGAATGATAATAGAAGAGGGAGCCTATCCGGTAAAGAAATCCATCACCTTTTCCCAGAATCCTTTTTCCAAATGGCAATCAGAATGCCCCCGGTGCGGGATAATCCATAGTTCGGCATGACTACCGGCCGCTTTTGCCAGCCGCTTTCCTTCTTCCACAGGCACCGTCACATCTTCCTCCCCATGAATCAGTAAAAAGGAAGCGTTGGAGCTGGCAATGTGTTTTACGGGAGCTATTTTGTCTAAATCAAGTTTTTGAAAAATTCTCAAATATCTGAACATTAACCAAATCATGGGATAATAAGGAATGTGATGGTCTTTGAATTGCTTTTTCATCACCGAAGCCGGATGGGCAAAAGCACCTACGGTAACAACCTTTTTTATTCTTTTGTCATGACCTGCGGCATAGATAGAGCCGGCTCCACCAATGGACAGACCTACGAGATAAAAATCAGGGTTTAGGGATCTTTTGTTGTTTTCCACATAATCGATGGATGCCATGATGTCCTCGGCAAATTTTACCAGATTAGAATATTTGTCCGGGTCGCTGTTGCCATGAC
>CAYLSW010000010.1:0-21212 GCA_964386145.1 uncultured Lentimicrobiaceae bacterium
CAATCACTTCTCGTGTGTAATCGAAAAGTACCAGGGCATCTGTTTTGAGATGAATGATGGCATCCGGTTTCAAAAAAAGTGCATACCGTTCCAAAAACCGCGGAGAGGTCAGCCGCTTTCGTTCTCTTGAAGCTTTTACCTGCGGGTCGGGAAAAGTAATCCATAACTCGTCAACTTCCTGCCGGCCAAAATAAAATTCAGATAGTTCGATGCGGGTACGAATGAAAGCTACATTTTTCATGTTTTCTTCCTGAGAAGTTTTCAGCCCACGCCACATGCGAGCGCCTTTGATATCCATCCCAATAAAGTTTCTTTTGGGGTAAAGACGCGCCAGCTCAACTGTATACTCGCCTTTTCCACATCCCAACTCCAAGGTCAAAGGATGATTATTTTTAAAGAAACCCTGCTTCCATTTTCCTTTCAGGAAAAAGCCGTTAACAACTTCCTCGTAACGATACTGAACCAGATTAGAGAAGGTAAGATTTTCGGCAAAACGCTGTAGTTTGTTCTTGTTTCCCAAACCGAAGATCTTTTTATTTCACCAAAATCCAAGCGGAAGGATTTTCGTTTTTACGAATGGCCAATAGCTGTCTTTCGGCAAGCTGGCGGTTAGGAAAAGCTGAAAAGGCAACACGCTGCAAACCATAACGTGTAGTTCCGGCTTCAACAGCCTTGTATCCCTTTCTTTTCAGCGAACGTATCAGTAATTGTACATTGTACTTATCTTTAAAAGCACCGGCAATGACGAAAAAACGCGGAGAGTTCTCCGAATGTATTGATGGATCAGGCTTCGAAGCCTCTTTTTTCAACAACGGTCTGACAACGGCTTTGGATGTTACAGCAACTTCTTTCTCATATTTCACCGGAACGGCAAGTTTGTTCTTTGCCCTTTTGACGACAGGTGTTAATGATTCGCCTGTGGGCTGAGAGGAAATGGTTGCCGGGTCTTTCACTGTACCGGATGCTTTTTTTATCTTTTCAGGTATGATTTTATTTTCGTTTTTCTCGAAAAGGCCTATCCACCATGAGCCAAACCTGCTACTACTCACTTTGGCAATGGGGACTTTGTCGATATTGTTAATCACATAAACATTTGGCTGGGTATAAAAAAGCGGAATCAATGATGAATAGTTATTATAGTAAGCATTTACCATATCTTTGTTCATAAAGCCCCAGCCTACCGTCATGGCTATAATCAGCATAACCAGGAAGACTAATTGTGTTTTGTAGGGAGATTTCTTACGTGTGGCAAGCAATTTTGAATGTTTTTGTCCGGTAGCAGCAGAGCTGGAGACCGCCTTTCTATCCTTCTTTTTGATTTCATTTGCAACAGAAGCTTTCTTTTCATAACTCACTCCCACTGCTTCGCGCAATTTTTCTTCGGCACTGGTACGCCGGATAGCCGGCGAAACAAAAGCGGTTAACCCAAAAGCATCGGCATGATAGTTAATGGTGCTGTCCTGTTCAAATGCAATTTTATTATTTCCGTTAAGGTAGAGACTGCCCACCTTATGAAAATTAATTCTCTTTCCGGATTTCAGAGCATTATCACACAAATAGACAAACTTATCCACCTGTGCTTTTGCCTCTTTGTAGGAAATTTTTTCCTCACGGGCAATGTAATTTACCAAAAGCCCATCGTTGGTTTTCAGATATGCATTAAACAGCACCTGTTTCTGTGGCGGATGGAAATGATTTGTGTTGGGCTGAATAGAAGCCGGTTTGTCGTTGGTAAGAAAACCTCCCAAACCGGGTATGACTACGCACTCATAATCATACAGTAAATCACCTATGTATCTCGCTATCTTCATAATACAATGTTTTTAGTGTGAGAAAACTTGAACCTGCTAAGGTAGTCATTGTTGTCATTTATTGCAAATTTTGTTAATAAGTTTTGCAAGGTCTTCCGGAGTATCTACACCAGCGCCCTCATAATCAGTGATTCCTGCTATTATTGTAAGGCCATTCTCCAACCACCTGAGTTGTTCAAGTTTTTCGGCTTGTTCCAATTTTCCGGGTAGCAGCGAAACAATTTTCTTCAGCGCCTGTGTCCGGTAAGCATAGATACCTAAATGTTTGTAAAAATCGGCTTTCCCAAGCCGGATGCCCGGCTTTTCGTCCCGCACAAAAGGAATGGCCTGCCTGCTAAAATAAAGCACCTGCTTCCGAACTCCGATCACGGCCTTCACAACATTAGGATTCATCAACTCTTCCACCCCTTTTATCGGGTGAACAAGCGTAGCAATATCAGCGGTTTCATTTGGAAACATGGCAATAAGCTGACTGATTTGTTCAGGTTGTATCAACGGTTCATCACCCTGGATATTGACAACTAAATCAAAAAAGCGTCCCGGCTTTTCCAGCTTTTCCACCACCTCAAGGCAACGTGAAGTACCGTTGTCATGGTTGCCATGGGTAAGCATGACATTCCCGCCAAAGCTTTTCACATGCCGGACAATACGTTCATCATCGGTGGCCACCACTACCATTTCAACATCTTCCGTAGCGTTTGCCTGTTCATAAACCCGCTGCACCATGGATTTTCCACATATATCGGCAAGCGGTTTTCCGGGAAACCGGGTAGAAGCATAACGCGAGGGAATGATACTTAGAACTTTCATACCAGTTTTTTAACTAAAACAATCCGTTGATTTCGGCATCAATTTTTTCAATAACCAAGCCAATATCTTCAGGTTTGGAAAAATCAAGTTTATCCACATCAACAATCAATAGTTTTCCCAGCTTGTATTTGGCAATCCATGCCTCATAACGCTCGTTTAGCAGTTTCAGATAGTCGAGCCGAATAGACTCTTCATACTCTCTGCCCCGTTTCTGAATCTGATCCACCAGTGTCGGAACAGAAGCCCGAAGGTAAATCAGCAAATCGGGCGACTGGATAAAGGAGCTCATCAGCTCGAAAAGGGAGCTATAATTCTCAAAATCGCGGGTGGACATGAGGTTCATGTCGTGTAGATTCGGAGCAAAAATATAAGCATCTTCATAAATACTGCGGTCCTGTATCACCTTTTTGTTGCCCCGTCTGATTTCCACTACCTGACGAAAACGACTATTCAGAAAGTAAACCTGAAGGTTAAAGGACCATCGTTGCATGTCGTCATAAAAACTTTGCAGGTAGGGGTTGTGTTCCACATCTTCGTAATGGCCTTTCCAGCCATAATGTTTCGATAAAATTTTCGTCAGGGTTGTTTTTCCTGACCCAATATTTCCGGCAATAGCAATGTGCATTATATTATTGATTTAAAAATTAAAATTCTTTTTTGTCATACTACTGTTTTCCAATATCTCATCCACAAAGTTCCGGCTATTATGCAAACGGGGGATTTTGTGCTGACCGCCCAGTTTGTCATTTCGTTTCATCCAGGCATAAAACGCACCTTTTTTCATTGATTTTATCAACGGTGGTTTCAACACCAAATCGTGATATCTTTTGGCCTCATAATCCGAATTTAATGTTTTGAGGGTATTATCAAAAAGTTCTGCAAAAAAGTCAAAATTATCGGGCAACTTTTCAAATTCAATCAACCATTCATGTTGAATATCATCACCCTCATACAAAGGAGCGGCCGTATAATCTCTAATGGCAGCACCGGTTTTCGAACACGCTATAGCCAAAGCTTTTTCTGAATTGTCCACCATCAGTTCTTCGCCGACAACATTAATAAAGTTCTTTGTACGCCCCGTAATCTGTATCCTGTACGGGTACAACGAAGTAAACCGAATGGTATCGCCAATCATGTACCGCCAAAGACCTGAGTTGGTAGTAATCACCATAGCATAAGTGGTGTTCAGCTGAACCTCATCCAGCCCTAACGATTCCGGAAATACCAGTTCCACCTGATCCATAGGGACAAACTCGTAAAAAATGCCATAGTCAAGCATTAGCAGCATATCATTAGCGTCGCTTCGGTCCTGAATACCGAAAAAACCTTCGGAGGCATTATAAGTTTCGAAATATTGCATGTTGTCGTTGGGGATCAGCGCTGCAAACTGTTCCCGGTAAGGTTCAAAGCTGACACCACCGTGAAAAAAGACCTCCAGGTTGGGCCACACCTCCTGTATGGTTTCCTTTCCCGCCAGTTCAAGTACTTTTCGCATCAAAACAAGGGTCCAGGACGGCACGCCAGAAAGGCTCGTAACATTATGATCCTGTGTAGCTTCTGCCATAAGCTGCAGTTTACTTTCCCATTCATCCATAAGGGCAATGGCCAGCGAAGGTGTCCGCATAATCTGTGCCCAGTAAGGCATGTTGTGAATTAAAATCGCCGAAAGGTCACCTTCATAATAGGATTGGTTATTCACCTCCTGAATGTTCTGGCTTCCGCCCATGAGCAATCCTTTTCCCTGAAAAATGGCAGAATCGGGATGATTGTTCAGGTAAAGTGTCAGTACATCTTTACCTGCCTTAAAATGACACTCTTCGATGGTGGACTGGCTGATGGGAATAAATTTACTTTTATTATCAGTAGTCCCCGATGATTTGGCAAACCATTTTATATCTTCCGGCCACAGCAAATTCTTTTCACCCCGACGCATTCTGTCAATCAGCGGCTGAATATCTTCATATTTGCTTACCGGCACCCGTTGCCTGAAAATTTCCGGGCTGCTGATGCTCCCATAATCATACTTTTTGCCCCATTCGGTGGCAGCTCCGGTCGTTATTAACTTCTCAAACCAGTCGTGCTGCACCTCAATAGGAAATTTCAAAAAGAGGTCAATCTGGTGCATCCTCTTTTTAATCAACCAAGTGAGTACTGAATCTATAATTGCCATGAGCTTTTTGAACAGAACATTAAAAGATACCAAATTTAAAAATATTTTGCCAACTTTTGGGGCAGAAAAGTTATCCATTGCAACAACACCTTGAAAATTGCGCATTTATTGCATTTCCTGGTAACTTCTACTTTTAACAAAACTGTCGCAAGCCCAAACCCTCGCAAGCATCCGCTTGAGATTTTCCTTCCCTCAAAAAACCTACCTTTGTTCCTCAATTTTCAACCATGATACTCTTCCCTTCGGCAAAAATTAATCTCGGGCTTTGGGTAACGGGAAAACGTAGCGATGGTTTTCATAACATCGAAAGCATTTTTTATCCCGTACCATTATGTGATGTCGTTGAATTCCGGGAAGCTTCGAAATTTAGACTTACTGTCTATGGGAAGCATGTTCCGGGAAAGCTTTCGGAAAATCTGCTTAGCAAAACATGGAAACTATTGTACCGCCGCTACAACATTCCGCCCGTGGAAATCAGTTTGCTGAAAAATATCTCTGCCGGCAGCGGACTGGGTGGCGGCTCTGCAGATGCCATCTTTTTTATGAAAGGGCTGAACGACTTTTTTCAACTGGATATGACAGATGAAAAACTTACTGGTTATGCCGCACAACTTGGCAGTGACTGTCCCTTTTTCGTCCGGAACACACCGGCTTTCGTTACCGGGAGGGGAGAAATCCTCCAACCCTGCGACCTCAATCTCAGCACTCTTTTTTTGGTTTTGGTTATTCCCGGAATACATTTGTCCACTGAAATACTTTTTTCAAAAGTAGTTTCTAAAAAGACGGAAATCTCAGTACGGGAGATTGTCAGGCAACCAATAAAACAATGGCAACAGCTATTAACCAATGATTTTGAAAAAATTGTTTTTCGAAAATATCCTGTGCTGGCAAAAATAAAAGCCGGACTTATCAACCGGGGTGCTTTGTATGCTTCCATGACCGGGACAGGGAGTGCAATGTACGGACTTTTTGATACAAAGCCCGAAACCGAAGTACTGAAAGAATACGGTATAATCTACAAGTGCAGGCTGTAGGCCGGCTCGTTACGCACAATGATAAAAGTAATAATCCCGGAACTCCGGCTTACTTTCTGCGGCGGCGGCGACGCTCTTTTTCACATTCGCTGATATAGCTGTCGATGGCCATGGCCATTGAAGGAGAGGCCTGTGTAGGCGCCATAATGTTTACGTTAAGTCCAGCCTCTTTAACGGCCTTATTGGTAGCCGGACCAAAGGCGGCAATCAGCTGATCTTCCTGCTTATAATCGGAGAAATTGGTTAGCAGCGAATTGATGCCACCCGGACTAAAGAAAATGAGCAGGTCATACTTTTTAATATCCAGTCCGGAAAGATCGCTGGGAACCGTACGATAGATAATACCCTGGGAATAATTAATCTTCTCCTTGTCAAGCAGCTTAAACATGGCTTGATTAGGCACGTCTGACGAGGGAACCATAAATGTTTCTTCGCTGTGTTTTTTCAACACTTCCAGTAAATCCCTAAAATTCTGTTTACCAAAAAAGATTTTCCGTTTACGATACTGAACATATTTTTGCAAATAATAAGCTGTCGATTCAGAGATACAAAAATATTTTAGTGAATCGGGAACTTCCTTTCGTAACTCTTTGGCTATCCTAAAGAAATGGTCCACTGCATGACGGCTGGTAAGAATAACAGCCGAGTGGCCGTTAAATGAGTTCTTATTCATCCTAAACTCCTGAGCAGAAACGCCCTCAATAGCAATGAATTTTTGAAAATCAATATTCAGATTAAATTTGTTACCTAATTCACCATAAGGTGATTTGCTAATGTCTGCCGGTCTTGGTTGCGATACTAAAATATTTTTAATCTTCAATGTCATGACTTTTTAACTCCTACAAAAACGAAATACCTCATTATCATTGGCCTTCTAACCAAAATAAATTATATCATACATACTTTTACCAACAAAAACAGAGGTATGATTTCAACGGCACAAAGATACAAAAATAAATGAAGTACATTGTAGTTCCTGGCAGACAGACCAACTTTTACAGTCCGAAACCATTTGAAAAGCAATAAAATTATCAATCCGACAATCATGGTACCAAATAAAAAACCGCTTTGAGTATAAAAATAAATTAACAGTGAGGGAGTTAAAAACAAGCCGCTTGCATAAGCCCATACGGTATTATTTTTCATTTGCATGGACGCCTGACTGCCGGTGTCAAAAACAAATCCTATCAGTAAAACAGAAATCTGGTTGTACAGGAAAAAACCAACTATTCCACCTATAGCAAACAGCCAGAACTTTAACGAAGAAGATACATCATCAAGTCGGACACCGGTTCTCACCTGGATTACAATAATTAACAATGTAATGCTGACAATAAAATTAGCCATTAAGAAAGAAGGGACAAGCAAACCCTGCTTACTATAAGTGTCTCCATTTTTCCGAAAACCGGTTCCCGAAAACCAGGAGAAGATTGCACTTATGGCAGCCGGATAAAAAAAACGAATAAATGCAATCAGCAGCAGTAATCCGAAAAGCACATAAAATATCCAGTCGCTACCGGCAGCATGAATCAGCTGCGGACGAACCGCTAACGGTTGCTTTTGAAAAAACGTCCCAACCTCATGCATGCTGTCAACGGGCAGATTGTTAACAGTATCAAAAGAAGTTGAGCCTACCATAAAATCCTGATATCTACCTGCAATCCCGGTACTAAAAAACGAACGAACTCCAAACGTGCTAAACATATCGTACAAAACTGATTATAAAGTTTTTATAAATAGCAAAAATTTTTGTTAAAAAATTAACTATAGTAAAAACCGGAACAAAATTAGTAATACTTTTGCAGCAATAACTTTAAAAGTTAAAATAGAATGGAATTAATCAATATAATTCACAAAATGGCCCGTCAGGCAGGGAAAACCATTATCCTGCCCGAAGGAACCGAAGAACGCAATCTGCGTGCTGCCGACCATGTTCTCAAAGAAAAAATTGCCTCCATTATTTTGTTGGGAAACAAAGATAAAATCATGAATAGTGCTGTTTCTTTTGGCTTAGTCCATATTGAAAAAGCCACTATTATCGACCCTGAGCACCATCCCCAAAAAGGGTATTATGCCAATATGCTGGCTGATATACGCAAGAAAAAGGGGATGACTTTTGAAGAAGCCATGAAGCTGGTAGAGGATCCTTTATTCCTCTCAACACTCCTTATCAAAGACGGAAAAGCTGATGGAGAAGTCAGTGGTGCCGAACATGCCACAGGGGATGTTCTGCGTCCTGCTTTTCAGATTATCAAAACCCTGCCTGGAATAAGTGCTGTATCCGGGGCTTTTATCATGATTTTAAAGGATAAGAGTTTTGGAACAGAAGGGGTGATGATTTTTGCTGACTGTGCCGTAAACCCGGATCCTTCGATCCGCGAGTTGGCAGAGATAGCTGTGGAATCGGCCAAAACAGCCAAAAATATTGCCGGCATCGAACCACGGGTAGCCATGCTGAGTTTCTCGACCAAAGGTAGCGCCAAACATGAAAAAGTGGACAAAGTTGTGAAAGCAATGAAAATGGCCAAAGAGATGGATTCTTCGCTTAAAATTGATGGAGAATTGCAAGTTGATGCGGCTATTATCGAAGCTATCGGCCAAAAGAAAGCTCCGGGTTCGGCCATTGCAGGAAAAGCCAACGTATTGGTATTCCCCACACTGGAATCGGGAAACATTGCTTACAAACTGGTTCAGCGTCTGGCCGGAGCGCAGGCTGTCGGTCCGATTTTGCAAGGTCTTGCAGCTCCCATCAACGACCTTTCGCGGGGCTGCTCCGTTGACGACATTATTAACATGATTGCCATTACCGCTAATCAGGCTAACGGCCTGTACAGCCAAAAATAACTTACACGGAAAACCATTAAAATTATAAAAATGAGCGAATTAGTTCAATTTAGCCTCGGCGAACGCCTGAAACCGAAAGGAAATATCCAAACTGTCGGTATTATGGGATGTGGCACTGTAGGTCAGGTAATTACGCGTATCATCGCGCAGTATGGCATGGATGTCGTTTTTCTGGATCTAACCGAAGAACGCCTGAAAGAAATCTATCACGATATTGAAGAACAGCTGGACGGAGTGATTGCCCAATGGGGGATAACATCCTCCGAAAAAAAGTTGATTATGTCGCATATTAAAGGCACAACTAATTATAGCGACCTGAGAAATTGCGATTTAATTATCGAAACTATTAGTTCTCGTCAGAAAGGAACTTTGTTAAGTCTGCGCAAAGAGCTGTTTCAAAAGGTGGAAGGTGTTGTAAGTAAAAATGCCATTATCTCCTCCGACTTATCCACATTAATCATCTCTGACCTCGCTGTAGTATTAAAAAATCCGGAAAGAGCCATTGGCATACATTTCATTGAACCCATTGACAAAACTAATATTGTGGAAGTAGTGAAAGGGCGCCAAACGTCGAACGAAACTTATGATAAAATAAGCCGGTTTTTGAAAATGATTAACAAAAGGGCCATTCTTATCAACGAATCCCCCGGAAATGTCTCTACGCGCATTCTGATTCCGCTTATCAATGAGGCCTGCGAAATCCTAATGGAAGGAGTAGCCTCTATTTCCGATATCGATGAGACCATGAAGGAAACTACGGGATATATTTACGGACCTTTTGAGATCGCCGACAAAATCGGGCTGGACAAAATCCTGAAGTACATGGACAACCTTTATCAGGAATACGGCGACAAGAAATACAAAGCCTCACCGGTTATTAAGCGACTGGTCAGGGCTAATTATCTCGGCCTCCAGACCAAAAAAGGATTTTATAATTATGAAGGGGAAAAGCCTGTCGGAAACACCGTATCATGTGCTATTATTAAATAAGTGAAAACAGGACGAAAATGAAAATTATAGTATTGAATTGTGGTAGCTCATCCATTAAATATGAGCTTGTAAACATGCCTTCCAAAGAGATTCTGGCAAAAGGAGTTGTCGAGAAAATTGGTCTCCGCGGAAGCTTTATTAAACACATTCGTAATGATGACCCGGTGAAAAAAATCGAAGGTGAAATACTGGATCACCAGCAGGGCATTGAATATCTGCTCGGCATTTTAATTAGTAAAGAATACGGCAGCCTTAAAAAGATGGAAGAAATCGCCGCCGTGGGGCACCGTGTAGTACATGGAGCCGAAGAGTTCAGTGGCAGCGTGCTCATTACCGACGAAGTGATTGGCGCATTGGAACGATCTTCCGAGTTGGCTCCTTTACACAATCCACCCAACCTGAAAGGGATTTATGCCATGCAACAACTACTGCCTGAAGTGCCCCAGGTGGGTGTTTTCGACACGGCTTTTCACCAAACCATGCCACCTCATGTTTTTCTCTACGGCATTCCCTATGTCCTTTATGAAAAGTACAAAATACGGCGTTACGGTTTTCACGGGACCAGTCACAACTACGTCTCGCACAGAGCTTGCGAAATACTGAATCTTGATTATGAAAAGCAGAAAATTATCAGCTGTCACCTTGGCAATGGCGCATCGGTGGATGCTATAAAAGATGGAAAATCCTACGATACATCCATGGGAATGACACCTACCGAAGGACTAATAATGGGTACACGTACGGGCGACCTTGATCCCGGTGCGCTGTTATTTATTGCCGAAAAAGAAAAAATTCCCATCAGTTATACACGTACTCTGCTAAACAAATTCTCAGGTATGATTGGGATTTCAGGTGTTTCGTCCGATATGCGCAACATCGAAGAAGCCGCCGCTCAGGGCAATGAACGTGCAAAAATCGCACTGGAAATGTTCGCCTATCGGGTGAAAAAATATATCGGCTCGTATGCTGCTGCACTGGGGGGCGTGGATATACTCATTTTTACGGGCGGAATTGGAGAAAACGATACGGAAACCCGAAAAAGAATTCTTACCAACATGGAATTTCTTGGCATAGAACCAGATGAGAAAATGATGGACAAACGTGGCCAGGAAGTGATTCTCTCCACCAAAAATTCAAAAGTAAAAGTACTGGTTGTCCCGACCCAGGAAGAGATCATGATTGCTGCCGACACTTACGAATTGGTAAAATGGAATTTACCTTACTGATGAAGTTGGCAGAAATGAAGTATAAAAACACCTGTTGGAACTTTCCAACAGGTGTTTTTGTTTCCCTGCTTTTTTAACGAACAACAAAATAACAAACGAAAAGTTCCAAAAAATAAGCCGTCCGGGTTATAGCTGCTCAGAAAAAAGCCAGATTTATGGTATGGCCTAAAAATATTGATGATATCATATTTCTTCCATCATTTCATCGGTAAGTTCGAGGTTATGAAAAACCTTTTGTACATCATCGTCATCTTCAAACAAATCAATAACTTTCATAATCTTCCGGGCCTCCTCCAGCGGTAAAGTTTTTGTTTCATTCGGAATACGCTGTAACTCGGCAGTTTCTGGCTCAACACCCAAATCTTCAAGCTTTTTCATCATAGCACCAAAATCCTCCATGGAGGTGGTAACATTAAAGAAACCCTCCTCGTCCAACTCAATATCCTCGGCTCCGGCATCAATCAATTCCATCTCAAACGCCTCCAAATCCAAATCACCTTTTGGAATAACAAAAACACCTTTGCGGTCGAACAAATAACTCAAAGAGCCGTTAGTACCAAGACTGCCACTAAATTTATTAAAAACAGCTCTGATGTTAGATACGGTCCTTTGCAGGTTGTCCGTAGTACATTCGAGATAAATGGCAATACCGTGCGCCAGATAGCCTTCGTAAACAACCTCTGAGAAACTTGCTCCATCTTTGTCTTTACCCTTACTGATGGCTCTTTCAATATTGTCTTTTGGCATGCTCTGGCCTTTAGCGTTAGCAATAGCCATACGTAACCGCGGATTTCCATCCGGATCAGCCCCTCCTTCTTTCACGGCAACGGTAATCTCCTTAATGAGTTTTGAAAAAACTTTAGAGCGTCTGGCATCCAATGCTCCTTTCTTTCTTTTTATGGTTGACCATTTACTGTGTCCGGACATAATATAATAAAGTTTTAATTTTCAGATTTTGCCGGGCAAAGTTAAGAAAAATCGCGCGTTTTTTAGGCGGATTTGTTTTTTTGTGTAATTGGAGACGGAAGAGGAGATTTATTGATATTCGGCTTTCGGTTTTGTTTCGGATGTCGAATGCCGACCTGATGGTATAAAAAAGGGGGCCGTGAAGGAGACCCGAATTACGCTGAGAAAAATAGATTTTACCAACCGGAAATACTGATTCCGGCCGACCATTGATTCATCACAGGCCCCTGTCCTTTCAAAAACATCTGATTCAGAGCATAGGTGACGTACAATGAAATAATTCCGTAGCCAATGCGGAGAGTGGCATCAAAACGAAACGGCTGCAGATTGAAACTATTCACACCTTTTACAATGTTCCGGTTGATACGGTTAGGTGTTGTATAATAGCCGGGTAATAATGCGCCGGTTGCAGGTGCTTCAAGGAAATACTGTTTATTGGGTTCGTTAAAATAAATTTTGGTGTGGGAGCGTAGTCGGGCGTTAATCAACATTCCGGCACCCACAAAAAATCTATGGCCACGTCGGGCATTGTTAGTCTGAAACTCAAAAATAACCGGAATCGTTACATAAAACAAAGAAAGTTTACTTTTCCGAACGCTAACATTATGCATATAGAAGCCACTCATCTGGTTACTGTCGGGGGACAAATAAGTAGGATTTGAGAAACGGTAATTATTAAAGCTAAATCCCAAGCCGGTAACCAGTCCAATAGTCTTTGCTTTGTTGAAAGCAATATTCTGTTCGTAGACATTTACATTTACATTAATGGATTTTTCATATCGCTGATTCAGATAACCATAAGTTTTTCCGAAATCAGTCATAAGACCCGGGGTCACGTAACCGTTTATTCCCAGGTCAACACCGGCCCAGTGGCCGTTAAACTTTGTCGGTTTTGTACGTTTCCATTTCACATCTCCGTTGTTATCTACTATTAGCGTATGGGTGCCAAGAGTTACCTTAGTGGTATCGCCATCTATCACTTCCACATTGATAGAACCAACATTGACGCGTGTGGTGTCATTCCGGTTAGTCACGCCGAGCGGATTGCTGTAAACCACCACACGGGAGCGTTCGCCCGGTTTGAGCACCTGAATAGTTTTTTTTGAAGCATTTACCAGTTTCACGCTGGCTGCTGAAGATACATCTTTACTTAAAAACTTTCGGGCATTTACACGAATATCAGAGGCACCGGAAGCCTTTGCAAAAACCGAATCAGCAACCATGTGACCTGTTTTTATATCGGCCGCGCCACTTGCAACCACCGTAAAATTCTTTGTCTGCCCGGAGAGAGAGAGGTCTGCTGCTCCCGAAGCATGTGCTTCAACCAACTGAAAGTTGAGCATCAGGTTCACATTGGCAGCCCCGCTGGCGGTAACCTTAAATCTTTGACCACCCAGCGTATCTGCACTTTTTACCACCGAAGCTCCGGAAGCACGTACCACCAAAAGCGAGGGAACTGTCACATAAAATGTAAGCTTTGTAGGGCTGATATCAGCGTAGGAGAAATTCAATATCCTGTTTTTTACGGAAACCCTGATGGTATTCAGAATATTCTCATCGGTCTTAATCACCACACTGTAAGGGATGCTTCCTTTTGTTAAAATAATGATATTGTCGGCCGCTCCTGTACGAATCTGGTCAAAAGCAGGAACAACCTGCATGCTTTTTACGATACGACCGTCGCCTTTGATACGCCTGAAATTCCGCTGGCCGAAAGCTTGTCCTACAGCAAAAAACATAATGGCAATAAGTATAAATAATGTGGATGGAACTTTTCTCATAATAAAATTTTCTAATGTTTTAAAATGAGACGGACAGAACAGGAACAAAGTTACAAGTGTGAGCAGTTTTTTATCGGATAATGGTAACCGATCCCTGCAAATGATATTTTTTTTGTCCATCGGTAGAAATAAAATAGACATCGCAACTATAGAAATAGACGCCGGCGGGACTATCTGCTTTGGTATAGATATTTCGTCCATCCCAGTTTATCATCGGGTCTTTTGTATGGAAGACCTCTTTTCCCCAGCGATTAAAAATTACCATATCCACATGATCTACTGTCGCCCTGGGATTGTTGTTCAAAGAATTCATGGGCACAAACTTATCGTTCACACCATCGCCATTAGGGGTAAAAACATTAGGAAGTTCGTACCGGGGGCAGGCATCATAATTTACGCATACTTTCCGGCTCATGGCACTCACATTGCCGACTGAATCCACGGCTTCAACGGCATAACATCCGACCACATTATTCAAATTGCTGTGACGGTAGTAAACCGTGTCGGCATGGTTACCGTTTACCGAATCCAAGAGAGTAAATTTCCCACCGGGAGGGGCATAATAAATCCGGTATTTTTCCAAATCATAATAGCAGCTATCTTTTGGTAACATCCATATTTTCAAGGTATTTTCAACTTTATCACAATTAGTAACAACGGCATTTTCAGGGGGGCACGGTGCAATCACATCCTTAGGAATAGCACAGGCAATCTGCGAATAGTTTACAATTGGATCTACCAGGCCGGGCAGTGAATAGTGTCCGATGGATTTTATGTAATAGCAATATTGAAGTGTGTTATTCAGATTTTTGTCAATATAGGCAGTACCTTTTACTGTTGTTAACGAATCGAAGCGCTGGCTTCCTTCCGTTTTCCGGTAAATGACAAATCGGTCGTTGGACCACGGGACTTTGGAGTGCCAGCGGAGGGTTAATCTTTTATCAGAAGCTCTTATTTGCAGAAAAAGCGAGGAAGCATCCTGAGAACTTCCCACAGCGCCTGCCGTTTCGCTTTCCAAATCAACACGATAATTCACAGCAGCCTGCTCTGTATTCAGATTTACTCCGGCATCTGTAAAAATAGTATCATTAAGACCGGAAAGAGTTTTCACAAGATGCATCTTCCCACCTGAAGCCTTGTCTTTACGATACAAGAGATACTTGTACGGTCCTGGAAATTGGTTCTTGTCCAGCTCAATTGGTTTTGACCAGTCCACATAAACTCTCCCTTTGGAAAGGTCGGCGTAATCGTTACTCACATGGGTAATGATGGGGACATCGCGTTTCAGCGAAGCACACGCCTGGACAGAAGCGTAGCTTTCAGCTCTGTCCGCAAAAATAGCAGTTACCCTGTAGCAATAGCGTATTCCCTGCGACAAACCGTTCCCGTCATTGTCGTCGCGGAAAGTTCGTTTGTTTATGCTGTTTGTCGTGCCAATCAATTTGAATCCGGTATATGCCGGGACACCCGTTTCGCAATGGCCATGTTGCCAGAATGTACTGTCACTTTTGCGGTAAATTTTATAGCCAATAGCATTTTTACAATTAGTGGTATCCCACGTCAAATCAATGCCGTTCCCAAACGCCCTGGCTTTTAAATTTTTTGGCGCAGGTGCTATAACCCTGATCTTTACTGTCTTAAAACTGGCCAACCCCACCGGCAAGCCGCTATCTTTGGCTTTAAAACCCACCGAATAGGGTTTGTTGCGCACATGGTCGCATTGTGTGCGCCAGGAAAAGACGGTAGAGACCGTATCATTTCCTTCGGCAGGATTGGGGTTTATGGTTGCCGGACTCACCGCCTGTTCAAAAGGGCCGCCAAAAGCTGTTAAAGTCACATTAGTTCCTTCCGGATCGAAGGCTAATGTCGTAAAATGCAAACTATCGCCTGCTACCACACAGGTATCATTGCTGGTAATAATAACTGGTGGTTTATGGCTACAGTTGGAGATGGTAATTTGCATATCACGGCGCACATATCCTATCAAAATGCCTCTTCGCCACTCTTCCGTCAGAAAGGCCACGTTATATTCGCCCTGCAGAACAGGGTTTACCCATTGCATCTCGCCGGTGAGCGAGTCAATACGAAAATATTGTGAAGCCTTTGGAAAAGTGTAACCGGGAATATCTTTACCCCCGGCACCTTTACAAGCCACAAGTTTGTATGACAGGCTGTCGCCATCCGGATCGTAAGCACCCGGATTATGATAAAACGGTTGCCCCACACAGCCTGCATCGATGGGAGGATTAAGCAGCTGCACCGAATTATTGTATCCGAGAAAAGGATTGATAAGGAGATAACTATCAATAAACATAGGCACATTTACCGAGTTGGGAATATTTACCACACCAATGTTGCGGTTAGGATCTTCCACAGTTATTGTGTAAGCGCCGGGGCCGGCATAAGTATGACGTCCCACATAGCGGTTGTAGGAAATATCATTGCCGAGCGGGTAAAAATCAATACGAGGTATTTTCTCAGAGCCACCATCGCCCCAGAATATAGGCATGGTATTACGTTCATTGTCAGCAGGGCTGGAGGTTCGAGTGTACATGGTGATGGTAAATTCGTAAGTCAGACCTTCTATATGCCGGTAGGTAATCTCTGCAGCCCGTTGATGTGTAGCCCAGCCGACACTAACAATAAAGAACAAAAAAACAACGATTAAAAAACAACGTTTCATAGATTTCACAAATGGTTCTCAAAACTACAAATATTATCCAAGAAAATTCTTTTTTTGTAGCAAATGAAAATCAAAACCTTATAGAAACAGGGTTGATATCCGCCGAAATATTTCACTAACAAAATCTTCCAATAGCAAAGGCATCACAAAAAATATTAATTTTGTTGAGTCTGATATGAACTTGATCGATGAAGAAGCTAACAACAGAGGAAGAGAAACAGGAAATCCTGCATCAATACCGACATTTGATAGAGGTTTGGACTACCCGAAAGGAGACCAAAGATCTTTGGGATGTACGCAAAGCTTTCCGTATGGCTGCAGATGCACATAAAGATATGCGCCGGAAGTCGGGAGAGCCTTTCATTTTGCATCCCATAGCAGTGGCAACTATTGCGGCCGGAGAAATGGGGCTGGGGCGAACTTCCATTATTTCGGCTTTGTTGCATGACACGGTGGAAGACACCGACCTCATGCTGGAGGACGTGGAAAAAATGTTTGGCCCCAAAGTTTCCCGCATTATTGACGGCCTTACCAAAATTGAGGAGATTTCGGATAATAATTCTACTGCACAGTCCGCTACCTTAAAGAAAATCCTTTTCACCCTGTCGGACGATATGCGTGTGATACTTGTGAAACTTGCTGATCGCCTGCACAACATGCGTACTATGGACATTATGCCTCAGGAAAAACAGCTTCGTATTGCCTCGGAAACCCTTTATATTTATGCCCCATTAGCCTATCGTCTTGGATTTTTTTCTATTAAGAGCAAACTTGAAGAACTCTCTTTCAAGTACTCACAACCCGAACTTTATTCGGAAATAAAACGGGAAATTGAGATGAGCCGTCCGCAGCAAACTGGCTATTTAAACGATTTTATGAAGCCCATACGCACTTCACTGAAGCAAAAAGGATTGAAAGCCGAGCTGTTGATAAATGAAAAAACAACCTACTCGGTATGGCAAAAGATGCGCCGGTTGGAATTGCCTTTTAATGAGATTTATAACACATTCAGTCTGGATATCATTGTCGATACCGAAAACCAGAACGAAAGTCTGGAATGCTGGGCTGTTTATTCTGCTCTGACGGTGATCTATAAACCAAATACCAAAAGGCTTCGCGACTGGATGAGCACACCCAAAGCCAATGGTTACGAAGCTATCCATACCACTGTAATGGGATCTCAGGGCCGTTGGGTAGCTGTGCATATTCGTAGCAAACGCATGCAGGAAATTGCCCAAAAAGGATACGCAGCCCATCTGAAATACAAAACAAGTTCCTCCTCTCCGGGGAGCCTGGACATGTGGCTAAAGAAAACCCGTGAACTACTGATGGAAAATAATGATGATGAAGAGTCTATCAGCTTTATTGATGATTTCAAACAGAATCTTTTTTCCGATGAGATTTATGTGTTTACGCCAAAAGGCGACATGATAACACTTCCCAAAGGTGCTACTGTGCTGGATTTTGCTTATGCCATCCACAGTGATCTGGGAAACAAAGCAATAGGAGCAAATCTCAACCGACGAGTGGTTACCATCGACTATAAATTGAGAAGTGGAGACCAGGTTGAGGTGATTTCTTCAAAAATAATGAAGCTACAGGAGGAGTGGTTTAAAATAGTGGTCACTGCAAGAGCCAAAACAAAAATAAAAACTGCCCTAAAAAATGAAAGAAAAAAATACAGGGAGGCGGGAGAAAAAAAACTAATTGAGATTTTTTCACAATTCAAAATTGAATACAACGGGCAAAATGTTCAAAAGGTGATAAAAGATTCTCAGGTAAGCAGTCCTATTGACTTTTATTATTATCTGGCCACCGGCAAAATAGTTGAGGAAGATATCAAACACCTTCTGCTACCCAATGAAGACCGTACCGGATGGCTGAGAAGTTTACGTATCCCTTTCATCGGCAAGCAGGCAAAAGCACCACTACCCGAAACCGAGAACCCACCGGAGTTATCACAGTCGGCCATTTTTGAAGATCAAAAAGAGTATATCATCTCCGAATGCTGCCATCCTGTTCCCGGTGACAAGGTCATTATTTTAGAACTTCCCGGCGGCAATATCGAAGTGCATAGAACCGATTGCGAAAAAGCTATTCAGCTCATGTCGGTTTATGGCCGTAATATCCTGAAAGGAAAATGGAAACCACCGGAAGGAAAAACCTACCAAGCCGGTTTACATATTACCGCTAAAGATAAATCGGGATTACTAAATATGGTTACAGGACTGATATCCAGTGAATTTCAACTGGACATGAGTGCTATCAACATGCATTCGCATGCAGGACTTGTTTTTATTAATATAAAAATTCTCGTCCCCAATGCAGCCGTTTTAAAAAAGATTACGACTATACTTTCCAAAACAGATCAGGTTATTAAAGTTGTACGAACATTTTAGAATAGCGAGTTTGTCAGGTAGTGGCCAAACAATGGTCAGGAGATGATGATAAATTATTTTTATCTAGGGTAACTTATTGCTGTTTGGTGATTGGTGATTAATGATTATATTCAGTTGTCCGTACTGTCCACATTCATTGTTTTCCCATGAAAGGAAAGGAATCCACGATAGCGATGGTGGCTGACTGTCCGGGGAGTTTAGCGTTATTGCGGATTTTGAGTGCGCCCATTCAAAGCTGCCGGGCCAAAGCTACTCAGAAGCCTAAAACAAATCAGGCAAACCCGGTAGCTTCAATAATAACAGGACTAGTATCAGACGGCACATTAACTTAGTAAAAAAGATAATTTCTATTTAAACCAGTTAAAGATAATTTGTTATTTTTACCACGTAAAACTTTATCACGGGAATATGAAACAAGAAACAAAAAAGGATACTTTTGAGAAAGTAAAAAAGGTTTTTACAGAGTACCTTGACTCCAGAGGACACCGAAAAACACCGGAACGCTTCACCATTCTAAAAGAGATTTATGCAACAGACGGACACTTTGACATTGAGACATTGTATATCCGCATGAAAAACAACAAATACCGCGTAAGCCGAGCCACTTTATACAATACGATTGAGCTTTTGCTGGACTGCAACCTCGTAACCAAACACCAATTTGGAAACAATTGTGCCCAGTTTGAACACTCGTTCAAATACAAACAACATGACCATTTTGTCTGTATGGAAAATGGTACTGTATTGGAATTTTGCGATCCGCGCATCCATGAGATTCAAAAATCGGTGGAAGAATTACTTGGTGTGAAAGTGGCCTATCACTCTTTGACATTCTATGGCAAATGTCCGGATGACGCCAAAGAAAAAACCACAAAACAGTAACTGTTTTTTTCACAAATACCCTTTACTTTTGTTGCGAAATAGTATGCTCCGGTATCGCATGGATTATGGCTAAATATAGAATGAATGGAAACAAAAACAGATGTGCTTCTTGGTTTGCAGTGGGGCGATGAAGGGAAGGGTAAAATTGTAGACGTCCTCACCCCTGCTTACGATATTGTTGCCCGCTTTCAGGGTGGCCCCAATGCAGGCCATACCATAGAGTTTGGTGACAAAAAATTTGTTTTGCACACCATCCCTTCGGGAATTTTTAACGACAGGACTATCAACGTAATTGGTAATGGCGTCTTGATTGACCCTTTTATTTTTGACAGGGAGATCAAAGCCATAGGAGCCTCCGGTGTTGATGTGAGTAAAAATGTACTTATTTCGCGAAAAGCACATTTAATTTTGCCCACACACCGGTTGCTGGATGCTGTTTACGAAAAAGCCAAAGGCAAGGAAAAAATTGGCTCTACGCTGAAAGGTATTGGGCCAGCCTACACTGACAAAACAGCAAGAAAAGGGTTGCGCATAGGCGACTTAGACCTACCGGACTTTGACCAACGCTATCGGAAAATCAGCAGCCAACATTTGAAAATTGTTTCTTTGTATAATGCAGATTTCCAAAATATTGAAATTGAAGGAGTTCCCTTTGAAGCTTATGAGAGATCTTGGCTCGAAAAACTGGCAATATTACAGCTATTTGAAAAAACAGATAGTGAATATTTTTTGAACCGTTCGTTGGCCGAAGGAAAAAAAGTTCTGGCAGAAGGAGCGCAAGGAACCATGTTGGATGTGGATTTTGGTGCTTATCCTTATGTAACTTCTTCCAGCACAACCAGTGCCGGCGTTTGCAGCGGACTGGGCATTCCTCCGGTAAAAGTCGGGCAGGTTTTTGGAGTCTTCAAAGCTTACAGCACCCGCGTCGGCAGCGGCCCATTCCCAACAGAGTTGTTGGACAAAACAGGAGAGGAGCTTCGCAAAAAAGGTCACGAGTTTGGCGCTACCACTGGCCGGCCGCGCCGTTGCGGATGGCTCGACCTGCCAGCGCTGAAATATGCTATCATGCTCAACGGCGTTACGGAACTGAAAATGATGAAAGCCGATGTGCTTTCCGGTTTTCGGGAGATAAAAGTTGCCACCGGCTACAAAATCAACGGGCAGGTAAAGGAAGCTGTGCCTTTTGATTCGGAAAGAGTAGCTATTGAAGTAGTGTATAAAACTTTTAAGGGCTGGGATAATAAGTTGGAAGAAATAACTAAATTCGATGATCTACCTCCACAATTGAAAAACTATATCCGATTTATTGAGACAGAAACCGGAATCTCCATCCGGCTAGTTTCGGTGGGGCCGAACAGAAAAGAAACCATTGTGAGGTAACTATACTTAAAACGGGATAAATTTAGACATATATTAAAACGATACTCCGGTAATAATTTTATTCACCTGATTTTCAATCAGTTGTAGATGTTTCATAATAAGTGCAACTTATTGTGAAACAAGTATTTGCGTCTTGGCGTCTTTGCGAGAACGAAAAATTACCGAACTATTGTTAAAACAACTTTAATCCGGTGCGAACACGCTCATAATTCCCGTTACTTCCTCCAACGTTTAGC
>CAYLSW010000011.1:0-20878 GCA_964386145.1 uncultured Lentimicrobiaceae bacterium
GGATTGCAGACGGGCCTGCCCGGATTGCAGACGGGCCTGCCCGGATTGCAGACGGATATTTTTTAAACCAATCATAAGCGTTTCATTAACTTTTTTTATGTATTAGTGTTTTATGGACTTCCATAACCTGTGGAATAAGAAAGCGGCTGCCATCATTGACAATAACAAAATCTGCAAGCCTGTTTTTCTTTTCGTCAGGCCATTGCTGCTTCATGCGGTTTTTGATTTCTGTATCAGGTGAATTATCCCTGTTTTTGATGCGGGTGAACCTGATATTCTCAGGTGCGAAAACGTTGATAATGGTATCAAACTGTTTTTCCAGACCATTTTCGTAAATAACGGCAGCTTCGTGCAGCGTGTATGGATAGTGTGCATTTTCAACCAGCCATTTCTGGTACCTTTCCATAAGTTTCGGATAAAGAATACCATTCAGAATTTTCAGGGATGTGGTATTGCGAAAGACAATTTCAGCCAGTTTTTGCCTGATTAACTGTCGGTTTTCATCAAACACATTGGTACCAAAGGCATTTTCAACAGCGGAGATAACATCGGCATTGCCATAGAGCTTTTTAGCTTCGGTATCTGCATAAAACACCGGAATGCCAAGACTTTTGAATATCCTGCAAACCGTCGTCTTGCCACTTCCGATATTTCCGGTGATCGCTGCTTTCAGCATAATATTTTCACTTAGTTTATAATGATAAACTCCACTTCAGGTGGAATGATACGGATATTACTGATTTCTTTTGGAAATGATACCAGTTCCAGTCTGAGTGTCTTTACTTTCCGAAGATTAATGTTTCTAATATTGGGAATCAATTTAAACTGGTTCGCGTGTATTTTTTCATAATCCCGGATAAAAATATTGAAGTTGACAGTGGCCGTTGTAGGAAAGGATCTGATTTCAGGACGAACACCGGAAACATCTATGGGTATCTGTATCCTCCGTTCCGTATATTTTTCCACATCGAGGCTGACACTAACTTTTGGGGGGAGCAATCTGAGCATCAGGGGATCCGGATTTTGAATATCCACCACCACTTTTTGATCGTTTTCAAGATTTTCCAAATGAATAGTAGTGGTACTAAGTGTTTTCAACGTATCAAGAATTTGCCGCGAACCATAAACAGTGACGTAAGCAGGAACAATTTTATAGCCGAAAAGGCTGAACTGACTTTTAAAACTTAAATCAAGCCTGGCTGATATTTTAAGCCTCCTTTCGTGAAGATGTTCCATGTAAAAACGGAGCTCGGACTTCGCAAACTCAAGGTCACCTTCGTTGACACCGAGAAACTGTGCTGTGTTTTCCCGCATGTTGGCTGTGCTAATAGCATACTCATTGCCAATTTTCTTTCTAATATCAATTCCTTTCAGGTTAACGTCTAAACTGTCAAGACTGCCATGCAGAATAAGATCCAGCAGGTTATATCCGGTGGACTTAAATCGGACGATGATGGTGCTGTCGTGTAACGCAGTTATCAGTTTTCCTGCCGGCACATGGGTATATTTTATTTTCATCCGGTAGCTGACAGAGTAATTGTCTGATAACTTGATAAGAAACCAAAAAGTGGCGGCGAGCAGGATGCAAATAAGAAAAATCAGGTGGTCTCTTTTTCTTTCTCCTTTTTGACTTTCATTTTTGTTGTTTTTTCTTGGCATTCCCTTTGCGTTGATTGTAATCATCGCGGTAAAGATACGTAAAACTATAATTGTTCATATCTTTTTATTCCCGATTTTCATCTTTCCACACAGAGTCTTTGTTTTTCAATTCGTTGTAAAATATTGCTGAAAGTTATCAACATACTGTCTTGTTAAGCGCTATTTATTTAATTTTGTTTAAACGGACAACCATTTTATATTAATCAGCAAGTCAGGCTAATACATTGAAGAAAGCTATGTTTTTAATTTATGATACAGAAACTACCGGTTTACCCATTAACGATAATGCTCCTTTAACGGATTTTGAAAATTGGCCGAGGCTGGTGCAGCTTGCCTGGCAGATTCATAATGAAAAAGGGGAGCTTGTTGAGGTGAATAATTTCATCATCAAACCGGAAGGTTTTGTGATTCCACGTGGTGCTGAAAAGATACATGGGATATCCACCGAACGTGCCCTGAAAGACGGAGAGGAGCTTAGTACTGTGCTGGACGCGTTTGGACAAGCTTTGCAAAAAGTCGAAGTGGTAGCTGGTCACAACGTAGATTTCGATAATAAGATTGTCCGGGTTGAATATATGCGGAAATCGTTGAATTGCCTGTTAACAGAGAAAACTATTGTCGATACGAAAGAGAGTTCCACCAATTATTGTGCAATTCCCGGCGGCAGAGGCGGGAAATTCAAGTGGCCAAAACTTTCGGAACTTCATTTTAAACTATTTGGTGAAAATTTTGACGCCGCACATAACGCATCTGCAGATGTGCAGGCCACGGCACGTTGCTTTTTGGAACTTATCCGCCTGAACGTTATACAAGCCGGAGTTCTGGGAATGACTGTAGATAGTGTTCAAAAATTTCAAGCGCTTCATCCGGAGCCGATAAAGCCCATTGGCCTGGTGGTGGAATCTTATCAGGAAGATAAACCAGCTCCGGAAATCCCTTTGCAACAGGTAGTTGTAGAGAAAAACACTGTGGTTAATATGGAAATGCCGATGTTCACACATTTGCATGTTCATACACAGTTTTCCGTTCTCGATGGACTATCGAAGATACCGGTACTCCTAGAGAAAGCCAAAGGCGATGGAATGACAGCAGTAGCCATTACCGACCACGGAAACATGTTTGGAGTAAAAAATTTCCACCAGGCAGCTGTTGAAGCAGAAATAAAACCGATTCTTGGCTGTGAAGTATATGTGGCTCGCCGTGGGTTGGAAAAAAAAGAATCCAAGGTGGATGCCTCCGGATGGCATCTTATTTTGTTAGCCAAAAATCTTACGGGTTATAAGAATCTTCTTCTGTTGGTTTCGGCAGGTTGGACGAAAGGTTATTATTACAAACCGCGTATTGATAAGGATTTGCTTAGAAAACATCACGAAGGACTTATTGCCTTATCAGCCTGCCTTGGCGGAGAAATTCCATCGAAAATCGTCAATGAGGGTGTGGAAAAAGCAGAAGAATCGCTACTCGAATATAAGGCTGTTTTCGGAGATGATTTCTATCTCGAACTCCAGCGTCATAAGAGTGGTAATCCTGAAATGGATCGCCGTGTGTACGAAGATCAGGAATATGTCAATACTGAATTGTTGAAGTTATCTGTAAAACATAACATTAAAGTAGTTGCCACCAATGATGTGCATTTTGTTGATGCCGAAGATGCCGGTGCCCACGACCGGTTGATTTGTATTGGTACGGCCCGCGATTTGGAAGACCCGAACCGTCTGCATTATACGCAGCAGGAGTGGTTTAAAACCCATGCGGAGATGAACGCTCTGTTTGCTGATATTCCCGAATCCATCGCCAACA
Source organism: uncultured Lentimicrobiaceae bacterium (assembly GCA_964386145.1). GTDB lineage: Bacteria > Bacteroidota > Bacteroidia > Bacteroidales > F082 > Sulfidibacterium. The sequence continues at coordinate 3,460 of CAYLSW010000011.1, forward strand.
CACAGGAAATAGCGGATAAGGTGGAGTTTTACGAACTCGACCATAAGCCCATTATGCCTGAGTTTGAGATTCCTCAACCTTTTGAAGATGCCAATGCCTATTTGCGAAGCCTTACTTATGAAGGAGCTAAATATCGGTATCATGAAATAACAGATACCCTTTCTGAACGTATTGATTTCGAGTTGGAAGTGATTAAGACCATGGGCTTTCCCGATTATTTTCTTATTGTATGGGATTTTCTGAATGCGGCCCGAAAGATGGGTGTTGCTGTTGGTCCGGGAAGGGGAAGCGCAGCGGGCTCCGTTGTGGCTTACTGTTTGAAAATAACACAAATAGACCCACTGGAGTATAAATTACTGTTTGAACGCTTTTTGAATCCCGATCGCATCTCCATGCCTGATATCGACATCGATTTTGACGATGATGGCCGGGAAAAGGTGCTGCATTATGTATCTGAAAAGTATGGCAAAGAGCGGGTGGCACATCTGATCACTTTTGGAAGTATGGCGGCAAAATCTGCTATCCGCGATGTGGCAAGAGTACAGAAGCTGCCACTGCAGGAAGCAGACCGGTTAGCAAAAATGATTCCGGAGCGTCCGGGGGTGACGCTGAACGAAGCCATAAAAGAGGTGCCGGAGCTTAAGCATGAATTGGAACATGGAAAGCCGGATGTTTCCTCGGTACTAAAAAATGCTCTGACACTTGAAGGATCGGTGCGGAATACAGGTACGCATGCTTGTGGTATTATCATTGCCCGCGACAGTCTGGATAAATTTGTTCCCGTCTCTACCGTGAAAGGTTCCATTTTGGAGTACGCTACACAGTATGATGGACATTATGTTGAGGATATCGGTCTGCTGAAGATGGATTTCCTCGGGCTGAAAACGCTCTCCATTATTAAGGATGCACTGGAAAATATCAAGCGCTCCAAAGGAATTGACGTAGACATTGATAATGTGCCTTTGGATGACAAAGAGACTTATGAGCTGTACGGTCGGGGCGAGACAACCGGTCTGTTTCAGTTCGAGTCAGACGGTATGAAGAAATATCTTCAGGATCTGAAACCTACTCGTTTTGAAGATTTGATTGCCATGAACGCCTTATACAGGCCAGGGCCAATGCAATATATTCCTCAGTTTATCAAGCGTAAACATGGATTGGAAAGCATTCAGTATGATGTGCCTCAGATGGAGGAGATTCTGAAAGAGACTTACGGTATTACTGTGTATCAGGAACAGGTGATGTTGCTCTCTCGACTCATGGCAGGCTTCACCCGCGGGCAGTCCGACTCCCTTCGCAAAGCCATGGGTAAAAAGAAAATAGCTGAGATGGCTAAGCTGAAAATAGAATATCTGACGGGTTGTGAGAAAAACGATATTCCTCTAAAAACGGCTGAGAAGGTATGGCATGACTGGGAAGAATTTACCAAATATGCTTTCAATAAATCACATGCAACCTGCTATTCTTATGTCTCTTACCAGACGGCTTATCTGAAAACTCACTATCCGGCAGAGTTTATGGCTGCCGTGCTGAGCCGCAACCTGAACAATATTGATAAAATTACTTTCTTCACAAAGGAAGCGGAGCGTATGGGTATCCAGGTACTCGGCCCGGATATCAACGAAAGTTCGTTAAACTTTACAGTGACCAAAGATGGCATTATTCGCTTTGGCATGGCTGCTATTAAAGGGGTAGGAGGTAGTGCCGTGGAAGACATCACCGCCGAACGTGAGAAAAACGGCCTCTTTAAAAGTATTTTTGATATGGCCAAACGGGTTAACCTGAAGTCTGTAAACAAACGAAGCTTTGAAGCCCTTGCCAAAGCGGGAGCCTTTGATTGTTTCGAGGGCACACATCGTGCACAGTATTTCTACAAAGAAAACGAAAACGACCTTCAGTTTATTGAGAAAATTATCCGTTTTGCAGCAAAATATCAACAAAAACAGAACTCTGCCCAGGTTTCGCTCTTTGGTGATTCCGATGAATTTGAAGTGCAGGACCCACCCATTCCTGCCTGTGAGCCATGGCCTAAAGCTGTCCAGTTAAGGCATGAAAAAGAGGTAACCGGTTTCTATATTTCAGGACATCCGCTGGATGCCTTTGAACTAACCATGAAACATGTCTGCAACGTCGATCTTTCCAAACTCCATGACCACCTGACCGATTATAAGAAAAAAGAGGTCGTTTTTGGGGGTATGGTAACTTCCACTTTGCAAAGGACAACAAAAAACGGCTCTCTCTTCGGCGTGGTAACACTGGAGGATTACTCCGGCTCAATGGATTTCAGACTTTTCAAAGAAAACTATCTGAAAATGAGACACATGCTCGTGGTTGGCAATAACCTGCTGGTACGTGCCATGGTGGAACCAAATCGCTATGATGAGAATTCGCTAAACATCAATATCCGGGATATTTCGCTGCTGGAAGATGCTATGAATAAGAATATTAAAAAACTTACCTTATTTATTGATCCGAAAATTGTTACCGATGAATTTATTGATACAATGGTAAAAATGGGATATGATTATCCGGGAGACACGCATCTATTGATTTCAATGGCTACAGCGGACAAAAAGAGACCTTTGGTAATGAACAGCAAATCCGCAAAAGTAGATGCCCGGCTCTTCCTGATGAACCTGCGCAGGCTGGGAGCCGTTCGTTATAAGTTAAACAAATAGACTAAAACTAATATTTACAGATTTGTTCATATCCAATTCTTTCTTAATTTCGCATCCAAATAAAAAGACAAAAAAATGGCTTTAGAATTCACAGATGCAAATTTTGATTCACTTGTTTTGCACTCCGACAAACCGGTGATTGTTGACTTTTGGGCGATATGGTGCGGCCCGTGCCGCGTGGTAGGCCCTGTTATTCAGGAGATTGGCGAGGAATACGGCGATAAAGTATTGGTTGGGAAAATGGATGTTGACCACAACCCGTCCATCGCCCGCCGTTACCGTATTCGTAATATTCCGACCATTTTGTTTTTCAAAAACGGTGAAGTGGTAGACAAACAGGTTGGCTCGGTTCCCAAACAGGTCTTGGTGAATAAACTGGAACAATACCTGTAGATAATTGATTGCAATGTAAAGATACCAAAGGAGCGGCATGTTTGCCGCTCCTTTTTTTTGGTCAAAATTTTAACTGTACTTGTAGTGTGATGCTGGTTTTGTGGTTTCCGGCAATGGCTTCCGGGCCTGAGGAGATACTCTTTTTGCTAAAAAAAATCGTCTGCCCTGCTTTTATCCAAATATTCATGAACTTCCCGAGTTTGTAATGCAGCAAAAGATAGACCCGCTGGCCCTTGTCGTAATATGCAGGAACAGTAAAAGCATAAAGCACATCGTTTTCATAAGCATAAATACGGCTATTCCAGCCATCGGTGTCAAACAAAGCATAACGAAAACTAATGTTTAACGGAAATTTTAGAAACTGGTATAAAATATCCTGATAAACCAAAAATCCCCGTTCATGGTCAGAGGCTTTTGCAAAGTGCACATACTCTATACGGGTTTTAAAAACCAACAGGGGAGAAGCGGCATACGAGAGGGCGTAACGAAAATCAGCATAACTTTTCTCCGTCAGCAACGGATGATAGTTATCCGGATTAGAGGTATTTTGAGCTCTTTGAAGATAGCGAAAGCGGAAATACATACTGATATTTTTTTCTGGAGCCATATCAAGTTCGGCGAGAAATGCTTTTCCTCTGGAAGGTGCATTTACCTGAAATTTCAGCCAGGGGAAAGAGAAATAATCGGCATATGCCGTAAAAGTAAACAGGCGTGAAAGCAGCATCCTGATGCCGAGATAAATACCTTTTTCGTTGTTTACACTTCCCGACTCCATAAACGGTGCTGCATAGATAACTTTATAGGCGGGAGAAATATTACGATAGCTCAGCGTGAGGATCAGGCGATCGGAAGGGTAGGCGTTGATGCCGGCCATACCCGCCAGGCTTCCTCCGGGGTTGGCGGCAAGTTCTCCGAAAAACGAAATATGCGAAAACTGCATATTCAAATTGACAGAGACATTGCTAAGCCGGTTTCCACGGAAATAGAAACGACGGTAAAGAGTCGTGTCGGGCATGAGGGGGAGGCTCAACCGCGTTTGATAATAAGTGGCTCCCACTTGCATAAAATGATGGGAATATCCAATATGTCCGCCATAAGCATCAATTGTAAGTCTGTTTTCGTTGAGCAACTCGCTGATAGTTCGATGGTTTCCCGTTTCCAAAATTGTTGTAATTTCATCCTGACCGGAGGGCATCACAAAGAAACTTCCATCCACTTTGTTGTGTGAATAAAAAGCTGTCAGCGTCATGTTTTTCAGCCCCAGTGTGAAGGCTGCTCCACGAAAAAAGCGATTTTCGTTTGCTGAAGTATTAGGCCGAATGCCTGAGCCGTAATATTTCACGGTAGTCGTCTCTGCCGATTTTCCAAAAGTAAGCCCTGACCACAAGCACAATCCCTGACCGAATTCCAAATGATAATCACCAATGACAGCTTTTTTCAAAATTCCGAGATGTGAGACATAAGCAAAGGCCGAGAAAAAATCGGGAAATCGTGGTTTTTGACTTCCCAGCAACTGTTTCACGCTGTCGCTCAAATGGGAAGGGAAAAGCATTTCGCCGGCATCTTTCTCAGCCGTAAATCCCCAACGCAAATGCTCGTCCGAGCGGAAACCGTAACGCAGATAGAATTTCTGCGGGCTTCCCAGAAAAACGGAACCCGGTTTCTTCCAGGCCGAATCGGCAGGTATCGCATATCCTGCTTCGGGTTCAATAATTTGACCGTAACGCATCAATACCTGATGCCTCCCGTATTTTAGAGCTTTTTTCCAGAAAAACGGTTTTGCCTTTTTCGGAATTCCGGTTTTGATAAAAGGACTTAACTGTTGAATGACCCGTGCGTTAAAGCCGGAAATATAGTGCAATTCGTAAATACTGAGAATATTGCCATTTTCGTGGATATAGGCTTTCAAAGAAGCAAGTTGCATCTCATTTAGTAAATGCAAATGAAGCAATGTATTCACCTCCTGTCCATTGATGTTAATAGGGTGCCTGGTATAATAGATGTAATTGTCAGCAATATCTGAATAATCCTGCTGCCTGTCGGAAGATTTTGCCATATTTTCCAGCTGATTGGTCAGAAACTCAACAGATTTGTGCAGGGTATCCCCATTTTGGGCTTTCACGTTCATATTTATCCTGAACATTAATATTGACAACAATAAGAAATAATATGTGAGTTGACGTTTCATTAAAAATCAAATACAAATGATGTCTGCGGCGAGAAACCCAGCGATTGATGCATGGTAGTGCCAATGTCGAACTGCATGTGTTTTTTATTCCAACCGAATCCAAAAGAAAAAATATCCTGAGCAGTTCCGAAGCCGACACGGAAAAAGAACTGTTTCTTAACATTGTATTCTATACCGCCTCTCAGGATTACAGGCTGAAAATCGGTATTCTTTTCTATCTCAACTGTGGTGAGCAGCTTATTGGAAAAATGGTAGGCTGCGCCAAAGCGAAAGACCGCAGGAATCTTTTCGTTAGCATAGTCTGAAAATTTAACGCGCACCGGATTATAGACATAGACTCCAAACGTAAGATGCGCGTTGACATCAGATTGCATGCCCAGCTCAAAGGTTACATTGCTTCGGCTGCCATAAATATCTCCCAGCCCGGTTTGCAGATAATCAAGTTGTACACCCACTCTTAACCAGGGGCCAAAAGAACGGGCATAAGCCAGCCCTACTTTCATTTCATGATACAAAGCGTAGCCAAAATAGCTCATACTAATCCCCATATTACCGAATTTCGAAGGATAAATCAGGGCGAGATTTGCAGTTCCCATCTGGGGAACGAGGAATCTGTTCTCATAAGCAACGCCTACCGACAGATTCTTTATCAGCGCCATACCGGCCTGGTTGTTTTGGATGCTCCAGAAATCGCTCAGCGCAACAGAGCTATGGTTGAGTCCCGCTTGCCTGGCACCAACTGGAGACCACAACCCTGCGCCAAAAGCCTGTTGCGAGGCCATAAAAGACATCAGAAAGAAAATCCTGATTGTTGAGGTTCGGAACCCATTGATAACAGGTGCATTCATAATAGGAAAGAGTTTTCACTTTAATTGGTGGCTTAAAAGTATAAAAATATTTCCAGAATAAAAAAATGTTTTGTCTATTGCGGAAATGTTTATTTTGGCTCAAAAAAAGAATCACATGGATACTGCTGAACAACTGATAAATAGAGCATGGGAAAACCGTAATTTACGCGAATCGGACGAAGTGAGAGAGGCTGTCTTTAATACAGTTGAGGCGTTGGACAAAGGCAAATTGCGAGTGGCTATGCCTGTGGGGGAAGAATGGAAGGTGAACGAATGGATAAAGAAAGCTGTTATTCTCTATTTTCCGTTGCGTAAAATGGAGACCATGGAAACCGGTATGTTTGAGTTTCACGACAAAATTCCATTGAAAAAAGATTTTGCCGCTCAAAATGTTCGCATAGTCCCTCATGCCATTGCCCGTTATGGCGCCTATCTCGCTCCCGGTGTGGTTATGATGCCTTCGTATGTGAATATTGGTGCCTATGTGGATAGCGGAACCATGGTGGACACATGGGCTACCGTAGGCTCCTGTGCGCAAATTGGAAGGAATGTACATTTGAGCGGCGGCGTGGGCATTGGCGGTGTGCTGGAACCGGTTCAGGCCGCTCCGGTAATTATTGAAGATAACTGCTTTATCGGCTCCCGTTCTATTGTTGTCGAAGGTGTCAGGCTGGGAAAAGAAGCCGTGCTGGGTGCCAATGTAGTACTTACGCAAAGTACTAAGATTATTGATGTCAGCGGCGGCAAACCCGTTGAGTATAAAGCCTATATCCCGCCACGATCGGTGGTTATCCCAGGAACTTACAATAAACATTTTCCTGCAGGCGATTTCCAGGTTTCCTGTGCGTTGATTATCGGAAAACGAAAAGCTTCTACCGATACCAAGACTTCGCTAAATGAAGCTTTACGTGATTTTCAGGTAGCTGTTTAAACCCCATTGGAGATGGAAAAAATTTTAATCATACAAACGGCCTCGCTGGGGGATGTTGTGTTGGCTACCCCGTTAATTGAGAAGTTACATCACTTTTTTCCACAGGCACGTATTGATTTTCTGCTGAAGGAAGGAAACGAAGCCCTGTTGCGTTACCATCCTTATTTGAAGCACGTTATGGTGTGGGATAAATCAGAGAAAAAATACAGGAAACTTTGGGAGCTTGTCACCATCGTTCGTAAGCAAAAGTATGATCTGGTTGTCAACACACAGCGGTTTGCCTCTACCGGATTGATGACTGTCCTTGCCGGAGCTAAGAAAACAGCCGGATTTAGAAAAAATCCATTTTCACTTTTTTTTACGCATCGTCTCGCACATAAAATATCTTCAAAGGAGGGAAGCCCGCACGAAACTGAGCGTAATCTGAAACTGATTGAAACGTACACAGACCCATCTCTTTTTAAGCCAAAACTTTATCCCTCAAAACATGATTTTGCGCAGGCTTCGCAATATAAAACCAAACAATTTATCACTGTTTCTCCTGGCAGCCTGTGGTTTACCAAGGAATTTCCTGCCGAAAAGTGGGCAGGGTTCATAAAGCAATTAGAGGAAGACCTCGTAGTTTATTTTCTCGGTTCTGACAGAGAACGAAAAAAAATTGACCGTATTATAGAAGACTCCGCTCATGCAAACAGTTTGAATCTCGCCGGGAGGCTTTCACTTTTGGAATCGGCTGCCCTCATGCGTGATGCATTAATGAACTACACCAACGATTCGGCCCCCACGCATCTTGCTTCGGCCATGAATGCTCCCGTGGCCGCTGTTTTCTGTTCCACCGTACCGGAATTTGGTTTTGGCCCGCTTTCCGCAAAATCAATTGTCATCCAAACTACTGAAAAGCTAACTTGCCGTCCCTGTGGCCTGCATGGTAAAAAAGCTTGTCCAAAGAAACATTTCAAGTGTGCCGAAACCATTGGTATAAAACAATTGTTGTTATGTCTGAGAAATTAAAGGAGGAAGTAGAAAAATCAGTGACTCTGTTAAGGCGGGGAAAAATCCTGCTTTACCCAACGGATACTATCTGGGGTATCGGCTGCGATGCCACCAATTCAAAGGCTATCGGCAGAATTTTTAAACTGAAAAACCGCCAGGAGCAAAAGAGCATGATTGTTTTGTTAGACAACGCCGACAAGATAAATCAATATGTTGAGGAAGTCCCCTCTATCGCCTACGACCTTATTGAAAATGCGGCATCTCCCATAACCATCGTTTTTAACAAGGCCAAAAAACTGCCGAAAAAACTCCTTGCTTCTGACGGTACCATAGCAATTCGGATTGTTCATGAAGATTACTGTGCTGAGGTGATTAAAAGACTTGGTCATCCTCTTGTTTCTACTTCAGCCAATATTTCGGGAGAACCTTCTCCCCGTACTTTTCATCAAATTTCGGAACTCATCAAAGAAAAAGTAGATTATGTGGTGGATGTCCACCGGTCGCGTATCCGTTCCATACGTCCATCCACACTTATCAAACTCGAAGATAACGGAACCTTCCGCATTCTAAGGCTCTGAAAAGCAATTGATGAAATAGTGTATTTATTATTGAATACGGGAGAACCAAATAAACAATTTAGCAGGGGATAGCCTCTTGATTTTCAACGTAATTCTTAACCATTTCTTTAAATTGATTTAAAGCAATAGGTTTCGCCATGTAACCTGAAAAACCAGAGGATAAAATACGTTCCCTGTCCTCATCAAAGGCAAAGGCGGTTACAGCAACCGCAGGGGTTCTTTCATGTCCGGGCATATTGCGAATTTCTATCAGCAATTCTATCCCTGTAATTTCTCCTTCAAGACGAATATCCAACAAAAACAAACTAAAATTGTTGGTTTCAAGAATTTGTAAAGCTTCTTCTGCTGTTGAGCAAAGAGCGATGTCATAAAATTTGCCGATAAGATGCCTGACTAATAAACGACTTTGTAAATCATCGTCCACATACAGTATCTTTTTTTGATGGTAACTGTTTTCCATTTTATAAATTTAATTCATTATGTTTAATTCATTTGCTAACACATTGTCAAACAGGAAGATAAATAGTAAATACTGAGCCGATTCCCACAGTTGAGTTCAGCTTCAGGGAGCCGCCAATAAGTTCAACATACTTTTTGGCAAGACTTAAACCCAGCCCGTTACCTTCGTATTTCCTCCCATAGCCGGAACTGGCCTGCTGGAAGTCTTCGAAAATGCTTTTCCTGTTTTCTTGTAAAATACCGATTCCCGTATCTTTTATCTCGAAATAAATATACTCTTTGTCGTTTTCCGTTGTTTTGCCGGCTCTCAGCTCAACGCTGCCTTTATTGGTGAACTTAATGGCATTATCCACAATTTCTTCAAGTGCAGCGGAGATAATGGTGCGGTCGCCCACAAGAACGAACTGATCAAAAGCTGTTTCAAAGGTCATTTCCAAATTCTTTTCGTGAGCAAAGGACAACTTCTTTGTATAAATATTATGAAATTCTGCTATCACATCTACGCTTTCCTTTTTAATCTCATAAGTACCTGAGTCAAGCCTTGATATGGCAATAATCATATCCAGTGTACGTAGCAACCGTTGCCCGCTTTCATTGATATAACGACTCATTTCCTGAATAGATTCAACATCGTCCAATTCCTGAATAAGCTCCGAAAACCCGAGGATACCATTCAGCGGAGTACGCAATTCGTGACTAATATTGGCAAGAAAGGCAGACTTTAACCGGTTTGCGTCTTCCGCCTTTACCTTGGCTACGCGTAACTCATTCTCCAGCTTTTTTCTGGGAGTGATGTCTTCCTTCATACCAATATACTGCCTTGTTTTACCCTGGTCATTTTTTATGGGTGCAATCACGGCATATTCGTAATAAATATCTCCGTTTTTACGCTTATTAATAAATTCTCCACGCCAGGTTTTGCCTTTTTTTAAGGTGTCCCACAATGCATTGTAAACGCGTCTCGAAGTTTTGTCACTTTGCAAAAATCTGGGATTCTGTCCGATAACTTCCTGGAACCTGTAACCGGTGATCCGTGTAAAACTGTCATTCACATATTCAATTTTTGCCTCTAAATCGGTGATCATAACCGAAAGAGGGCTTTGGGAAACAACCAAGGAAAGAAGTTTTATCTCTTCTATGGCCTGTTTTTCCTTTGTTATATCATGGATGCTGCCAATGCTGGCATCTTCACCCTCAAATCGCAGATAATCGGCGGTGTAATCAATCCAGCGTGTCTCCCCTTCTTTTGTTAACAACCGGAATTGATAATTCTTAGGAACACTTTGTCTTTTTATCCGTCTCCTGCCCCTTTTTTTTACCAATTCCCTATCAAGTGGATGAACAATTTCCCAAAAAAACATTTTTTTCATTTCCTCTGTACTAAATCCTGTAATTCGGGAAGTAGCAGGATTGACATATAGAAATTTATCTTTATTGTAAATAACAATCCCCACAGAAGTATTTTCAGTGAGAGTCCGAAAAAGATTTTCAGAGTGTTTTAGTTTTTCTTCAGCAACCGCCCGCTGTGTAACATCAATAAGGTAACCCTGAATCTGAACCAGATTACCTTCCTCATCAAATTCACTGTAAGCATTTTCGAGTATCACAATCTTTTTCCCGGTACGCGTATGCATACGCGCTTCAAAATTTTCTATCTTTCCATTATTATAAAGGGCGTCTTCAATCTTTTTCCTGACTTCCGAATCGTCATACAGATTCCCGGAGCCATAGGCATTAAGTTGATCAAGGTTATCAAACTCAAAAACATCAAGTAGCTTCTGATTACAATACAGCACACGGTTTTTGTCTTCGATATAGTCACCAGAGATATCATGTTCTACAAATTTTTTGAAACGCTCCAGACTTTCAAAAAGGTCCTTTTTTGCTTTTTCTTTTTCCACAAGAATCTTCTGTTGTTCCAAAACACTTTTTATGGACACATTCAAACGAATCAGATGGTCTTTGGTAACATAATCGGAAGCACCGGCCTTGATACAGTTAATGGCGACTTCTTCATTAATGGAACCTGTAACAACGATAAACGGCGTTAAGGGTGATTTTTTATTACGAATTTCAAGTGCCTGCATACCCGAAAATCCGGGCATGGAATAGTCGGAAAGAATCAGGTTGGGACGAAAGCTGTAAAGTTTTTCAAGTACATCTTGTTCTGTTTCAACGGTGATTGCTTCAAAATCAAAATCACGACTAAGCTCAAACCGGAGAAGTTTATCATCCGATGCATTATCTTCTATGATTAAAATTCGCAACTTACTCATGGGGTCAAGATGAAATAATACCGGCAAGTTTTAAGCTTGCCAAAGTTAAAATTTTTTATTAAAAACACAATGAAATTTTACAGCTAACTACCAGATAGTTATCAACCGGGAAAAGTCGAAGATTATTCTGTCTTTTCGCCTATATTCAGTGGATGAAAATTTAAGATGGTATTTCTTAAATCGGTATCGTTTAGATGAGTGTATATTTCTGTGGTACTGATGGATACATGGCCCAGTAATACCTGAACAGCCCTCAAATCGGCTCCCCGGCGGATGAGATGCGTGGCAAATGAATGACGAAAAGTATGCGGGCTTACCTTTTTACGGATACCAGCTTTTTCAACCTGCTTTTTAATGATGAGGAAAATCATCTGCCTGGTAAGTTTGCCTCCCCGCTGATTTAAAAAGACAATATTTTCCGCTTCTGTCCGGGGAGCAATACGGACGCGCAGTTGTTGAATATATGTGAGCAGCTGCTTTTGTGCGCTGTCGCCGATGGGAATCATTCTTTGCTTGTTTCCCTTGCCCGTTACAATGATAATTTCTTCGTTAAAATGCAAATCGGAAAGCTTTAAGCTGGTAAGTTCCGAAACACGTAAACCGCAGGCATAGAGTGTTTCCAATATGGCTTTGTTGCGTTCTCCCAGGGGTTTCGACAAATCAACCGATTGAATCAATGTATCAATCTCAGTTTCAGAGAGCACATCGGGCAACTTTTTTCCCAACTTAGGCGATTCAAGTAATGCCGCCGGGTCTGTTGCAATGATCTTTTCAAGCATCAAATAGCTAAAAAATGACTTGATGCCCGAAACCACTCGACTCTGAGAATATACTCCCAGCCCCATTTCGATAATGTAATGCAAAAAATCACGTAGGTCATCAGATGTGATATCTTTTATAAAGAGCTGCCCTTTTTTAACCTGAAGGAATGAGAACAGCAGACTGACATCATGCAGATAAGCCTTTACAGTATTCTCCGACAACGCCCTTTCAAGCTGAAGAAAAGCCTTAAAGCCTTTTGAATACATATTTTCTTTCATGTAATGTGTCTTTTTTTTGTTTTCAGTCATAAAATTCTTCACTAAAATAGAAAAAATTCCAGAGAAAACTTATTTTTGTTTTCACTTCTTGAAAACGTTTGCAAAAAGATGTAAAACTAAATTGTTTAACAAAATAAATTAAAAAATGGTTGATTTTTCTTTAGAACCCAGACAGGTTGAACTCCGGGAGAAAGTCCGGGATTTTGCCCAACGTGAAATTATTCCCAATGCCAGGAAGTATGACGAATTGGCAGAGTTCCCATGGGACATCATTAAAAAGGCTTATGTTGAAGGGATGATGAATGGCCCCGTTCCTGTAGAATATGGTGGTAGCGGGCACAATATTTTCGAGAGTGCTCTGGCATCGGAAGAACTGGGTGCCGGATGTGTGGGCATCGGTATTTGTATGGATGCCAATACTCTTGCACTTACGCCACTTTTGCTTGGAGCAAGTGAAGAACAGAAGAAAAGATTTTTCGGACAAATTATTGAAGCCAAAGGAGTAGCTGCTTATGCGCTTACCGAACCTAACGCAGGTTCGGATGTGGCAGGCATCAAATCCACAGCCATTTTGCATGGTGACAAATATATTTTGAACGGTCAAAAGCGTTTTATCACTAACGGAGCCGTGTCCGAGTTTGTAACGGTTTTTGCTATGGTGAATCCTGAAAAGGGTGCACGAAGTCTGAGCGCTTTTGTTGTAGATACAAAATCACCCGGCGTGAAAGTTGTTTCAAACCTACAGAAAATGGGACAACGTGCTTCCGTTCAAACCGAGTTTATTTTTGAGGATGTTGAGATACCCAAAGAAAATCTTATTGGCGGTGAAAATCAGGGATTTATTCTTGCCATGAAAACTTTTGAGCGTACACGTACGGGAGTTGCTGCACTCAGCGTGGGAAATGCAAGAGCTGCTTATGAGACGGCTCTTCGATGGGGAAAAAATCGTATTCAGTTTGGGAAACCCGTTACAGTAAACCAGGGTGTAAGTTTTATGCTGGCAGATATGGCCACAGAAATTGAAGCCGCCAGGTTAGTCACCTGGCATTCTGCCTGGGCCTACGATAATGGTCAGAAATCTAAAAACATCTTGTCAGCTATGTCGAAACTATATGCTTCGGATGTGGCTATGCGGGTTACTACCGATGCCGTTCAGGTTATGGCAGGAGAGGGCTATTCAACTGATTATCTTGTAGAAAAGATGATGCGCGATGCCAAACTTTGTCAGATTTATGAAGGAACCAATCAGGTTCAGCGGCTTGTCATTGGAAAAGCCATCCTGAAATAAGCGCTTTTCATCGTCGCATAAAAAGATTACGCTTCCGGAATTTCTCCCGTGAAGCGTAATCTTTTTGTCCGGAAATAGCACTCTTTCCGGTTTATCAAGACGGGTGACGTGTCAGGTATATATTAACACAACCTGCACACAATACCCGTGTCGTGACAACATGAATTTAGAATTTATATTGCTCATCCTCAATAAGTTTATCGGCAATACGCCGGCGTGCTTCTTTAGCATCGACAGGATCGTAGAAGGTGAGCTTATGCATAATGTTGAGCATCTCCTTTTTTTCTTCGCCTTGCATGAAGGAGCTGACTGCATCAACGGTCTCTTTCCGAAAAATATGTATGACATCGTGCAACAGCACATCCAAAATGTCGCGATAAACGGAGATATTTGGCTTCAACCCGTTCCTCTCAAGTTTCTCTACCCTGAGCAGTGTCGATTCAAGCACATACACATACATGAGCATGTTGGCCATATTCATCATAATCTCCTCTTCGTAAGCCAGCTGCTTTTTAAAGGTGCCATTCAGCATGGGAAACAGGATGACAGCAGCCTTTTTCAACTGGTTGACATAAGCATGATGAAGGGGATAATAATCTGCTGATGAAATATCTACCGGCCGAATAGTTTCTTTATCTTCTAAGAATTCAGTCGCTTTTTCCAGAAGTGAAATCTTATGACGCAGACCACGTTTAAGCACCGCATCGGCAATGATCAGACGGTTAATTTCATTAGTACCTTCAAAAATACGGTTGATTCGCGAATCGCGGTAAGAGCGGTCGGCCGGTGCTTCCGCTGAAAAGCCCATTCCGCCGTAAATTTGCACCAGCTCATCAACAATATAATCCAGTGATTCAGAGCCATATACTTTAAGTAATGCACATTCGGGTTCAAATTCTGCCACAGCAGCAATATTAGCCTGTCCATAGGTTTTTCCTGCATCCAGAAAAGTGGAAATCTCATCCTGAATATCTTTGCTGGCACGGTAAACAGCTGATTCGGTAGAAAAAGTTTTGATTACCTGCTCGGCCATCTTGTATTTTATGGCTCCGAAATCTGCCAGACTTACCCCGAACTGTTTGCGATCCAAGGAATATCTTACCGAATAGTTGATGGCCCTGCGCATACCACCTATGACGGTAGCTCCCAGTTTAATACGACCTAAATGAAGGATGTTCAGGGCAATTCGATAGCCTTCGCCCCGTTTCCCCAGTTGGTTCTCCACGGGCACCTTCACATCGTTAAAAAAAATCTGGCGCGTAGAAGATCCTTTGATTCCCATTTTGTGCTCTTCGGGAGTCATTGTAATTCCCCCGGTAGAGGATTCGACCAGAAAAGCACTCAGCACCCGGTCGTTATCAATTTTGGCAAAAACGGTCAGTAAATCGGCAAAACCGCTATTGGTAATCCACATTTTCTGTCCATTCAGCATATAATGCTGACCATCCTTCGACAAAACGGCTTTGGTTTTCCCTGCATTGGCATCGGAACCGGCACCGGGTTCGGTGAGGCAGTAAGCCGCCAGCCATTCGCCGCTGGCAAGCAAAGGCAGATAACGCTCCTTCTGCTGCTGATTTCCATAATAAAGCAGCGGTAATGAACCAATGCCGGTGTGTGCCATGAAGGCTACCGAAAAGGAGTAGGCTGAGCCAATAGCTTCGTTTGCTTTCATGCTGGTAAGAAAGTTCTGACCAAATCCACCAAATTCCTCAGGAATGGAAATACCGAGTAATCCCATTTTACCGGCTTTTTTCAAAAGCGAAGGCATCAGACCTTCTTCGTGTTTGTCAAGGGCATCAAAGTGGGGGGCAATCTCTGTTTCTACAAAATCCTCACAGGTTGCAGCAATCATAAGTTGTTCTTCATCAAGTTCTTCTGGAATAAAAACAGCTTCTGCTTTTATCTCTTTTATAAGAAATTCACCACCTTTCATATATGTTTTTTAAGGTATTAAATATTTTTCAGGACAAAGGTATAACTTGTTGAAAAGGATACCAGACAAGATTACAATTTATACCGGTTCTAAATTTTACCCGGTATTCCGGAATTGGAAAAGGCAGGGACGGACAAGACAACTATCACTTCGCTTCAAGCGTCCAAGCCTGAAAAAAAACGAAATCTTACAAATCTTCAGTTGAACACGGCAATAACGAAAGATTGTTGATTGCAGGAGATGGCAGAATGCGGTAAGAACAAAGAGGGAGTAGGGTAGTACGTTGGTTGCTGGCATGAAAAAAGCGAAACTGAAAAGTTTCGCTTTTTTCTATTTTATCCCGGCAAACAGGACACGTTATTTTTCCACATTTCTTGTTTTTGCCGGAACACTCCTTGGAACAGAAATCTTTATTTTAATTTCTTCTTTTTTAGCATCGTAATCAATCTTAATAATATCGTTTTCTTTGAGGGTGCTCTTAATAATTTCCTCAGCCAGCGGATCTTCGACATATTTCTGAATAGCCCGTTTCAGCGGACGGGCACCAAACTGCTCGTCCCATCCCTTATCGATGATGAAATCCTTTGCTTTGGCAGTAACACTTATTTTATATCCCATCTGGTTGATGCGGCCATAAAGGTGCGACAATTCGATTTCGATAATTTTATAAATATCTTCTTTGTCAAGAGATTCAAAGATAACAACATCATCTATCCGGTTCAGAAACTCCGGAGCAAAGGTTCGTTTTAGTGCATTCTCAATCACACCATGGGCATGGCTGGCACGGCTTTGCTTTTTGGCCGTAGTGCTAAATCCAACACCAGAACCAAAATCTTTCAACTGCCGTGAACCGATATTGGAAGTCATAATGATTATGGTGTTTTTAAAATCAACCTTTCTTCCCAGACTATCGGTTAGTACACCATCATCGAGCACCTGCAATAAAAGGTGGAACACATCTGGATGGGCTTTTTCAATCTCATCAAGCAGAATGATAGAGTAAGGCTTACGCCGTATTTTCTCGGTCAGCTGCCCACCTTCTTCATAACCCACATACCCGGGAGGTGCCCCCACGAGACGCGATACTGCAAATTTTTCCATGTATTCGCTCATGTCAATACGTATGAGAGCATCTTCTGAGTCGAACATGAATTTCGCCAGCATTTTGGCAAGATAAGTTTTTCCTACTCCGGTAGGCCCCAGGAAGATAAATGAGCCAATGGGTTTGTTCGGGTCTTTTAAACCCGCACGGTTACGTCGAATAGCTTTCACCACCTTTTTGATGGCTTCCGGTTGGCCGATGACCTCCTTTTGCAACTCAGGTTCCATATTGAGAAGTCGGTGGCTTTCACTTTGAGCAATGTTGGTAACGGGAATACCCGTCATCATAGCCACCACTTCTGCCACTTTTTCTTCATCAACTTCTTCCCGGTGCAGTTGGGCATTTTCCTCCCAACGTTTTTTCGCGCGTTCCAGTTCTTCGGTATAGCGCCGTTCAATGTCACGAAACTGAGCAGCTTCTTCAAATTTCTGCTGGTTTATGGACAACACCTTTTTCTGTCGGATTTCCTCAATGGATTTCTCCAGATTAATAATTTCTGCCGGCACATGAATGTTGCTGATATGTACCCTGGCGCCTGCCTCGTCCAGCGCATCAATAGCTTTATCAGGCAAATAGCGATCTGAAATATAGCGGTTTGTAAGATTTACGCACGCACGAATGGCTTCATCGGTATATTTTACCAAATGATGATCTTCATATTTTTCCTTAATATTTTCAAGGATGTGCATGGTTTCATCCGGTGTGGTCGGGT